>JAFVTX010000003.1 GCA_017503015.1 Fibrobacter sp.
GCAACATACGACACCCTAAAAAATTTCTCAGCAACAAGCCCTAACCATTGATCGTGCATGGGAAGATTTCTGGGGAATGGAAGAGCCCTATCCAAGATACTCCGGCGGAATGCCATACAGCAACCCGTAAAGGAATTTTTCCACCAATTGGCAAACACCCCCTTCGTGTAAGGGCGAATTTCGCTCAACTTGCCATCGCGAACCCACGAGGAACCGGACGGCTCGAAAGGTCGAAGCATCCACGCATCGTGAACAACGAGGTCGCCATCATTCAACGCTGCAAGAACCTTCTCCACTTTTCCAGGAAGCCAAATATCATCTTGATCGGCGAGGAAGATGAATTCCCCCTTAGATGCCTGCAGAGCACGTTCATAATTATAGATAACGCCCAGATGCTTTTCGGCGGGCAACACACGAATGCGTCCATCACCAAAAGAATTCACAATAGCGAGGGTATCGTCAGTCGTGCCATCGTCAGCGACAATAACTTCGGCATCAGTGGGCAACTGCGAAAGAATAGTTTCCAGCTGTTCGCGGATAAATTTACCGCCGTTATATGTCGCCATGCAGACCGAAATCATATCCACCACCCCCTAATGCTTCAAAAACACACTAGGGATAAACAACTTGGGCAACCGCTTAACAAAGCCCATCGAAAACGACGCCAACTGAGGAAGTCGCTTTAGAGCCTCCCCCTTATTGTTGTACGCCAAGGCAGAAAACCAGGCCGTCTTAAACGCCTGGCGAGCCTTTGAATATAATGAATGACCTTTGTAGCAATCAATTGCCCTAAGCATTCCCTCGTAGATCTTGTTTATCGTCTCTTTATTTTTCAACGACGACAAATTGTTCCCATGAATGCGGTAATGACAGCAGTTGCAGCTAATGACAGGGACTTTTCCATATTCATACACTAACTTGAGAATCATGGGAAAATCTTCCTGAAAGCAGGATGCATTATAACCACCGAGCCGACGGAACTCCGCCACGTCTATCATTTCAGAACAGCCGTGAATTTCCTTTTTACCCAAAAAAAACTCTTCAAAGGAAACTTCGGGAACAGATTTCAAATACCTCGGGTCAGGATTTGGATTCACAACCCCATTTTCGTCCATTGTATGGATTTGACCAAAGCAGGCCTTGTACTGTGGGTGATTTATCAAAAATTCGCTCTGGACTTTCAACCGATCCGGTGGCATTATATCGTCTGAGGCAAATGAACAAAAATACTTGCCACGCGCCATGGACAAGAGTTCGTTCATGGTAGCCACGACTCCCCTATTTTCGCGATGGACATAGGTAAATCGCAATTCGGAGGAAAGTTTCTCTAGAATTTCAGGAGACTTATCCGTGCTGCCGTCATCGATAACAATGAGTTCAAAAGTGACACCCTTCTGCGCCATCACCGAACGGACCGCTTCTTCCACGAATTTTTCGTGGTTGTAACTCGCCATAAGCACCGACACTACAGGCGGAAGCTCCCGCTGTTCTGTCTCGACTCCTTGAGCGAAGGCCTTCACATAGACATTCTCGGTCATCTTTTCGGCAAACATGTTGGTTACGGAGTATTCCACTTGAGCCTCCGAACCAAGATGTAAAGTGTGACTAGATACAAGAAATTTTCCGTAGCATAGGCAAGCATGGGACCATTAAAATCGACAAGCTTGACTCCAACAAGCGTTCCGACAGACAAGAAAATCTCTGAACATATTTCAACGGTTATAAACTTCACCGTTTCTGCCCGAGCAATTAGCACAAGGGCTAGGGCATATCCGCCGGCCCTGAAAAAATCACCAACAAGCTGAAGCGGCATGTAGTCCACCGCCCCCATATAGGCCGAAGAAAACAGCACCTGAACCAGGAGACTCCTGCCAAAATACAACGTGGCTATCATCACGAGGGATATTCCCATGACCCGAAGCAAAACTGGGTGGAACATACCAAAGAAATCAGCCCGAGACATTTTGGGAGAAACTTTTGGCAAAATGATCACAGTGAGAATCGCCGACATCGCCATGAACAGAAAATCAGAAACCTTCCAGACACTTTGCCAGATTCCCGCCGCATCGTTACCAAAATTGGAAGCCACCGTAAGACGCATGACCGTGAGCACTACCGGAGTGAGCGCCATGGGGACAAGTCCCATGAGGGCATAGGACAGCCATGGTCTGCGGGTATCAAGAGCCGTTTTCCAAATATATTTAACGCTAAAGCCCGCCTGACTTGCTATGCGGATGGCAAAGAACGCCGCTACGATGGATTGGGTCGCAATAATCGAAAGAACGGAAAGTCGACCCGTAAACAAGAAAAACGCAACCCAGAGCACTTGCCAGATAGATGACGCAATATTGATGGTCGCCCATTTGCGGTTCTCGTCAAGGCCATTCATGACTGCAGCCGTAATGGTTATAATATTTGTGGCAAAAATGCCAGGCAAGGCAAACAGGATTGCCGCCTGGGCAAGGCGAGTGGGGATTCCCGGCAAGAGGGTGTCTAGCGGGGCCATGAAACAGAACAGAAGCGCTGCAATAAAGGTAAACAAACTTGCAAACGTGGTTAAGCGAAGCCCGCCCCGCCAAATACCCAGCAGCTTTTCTTTAGAATTCTTGTTTTGGGCGGTAAGGGCTGTCCAACCATTCTGCAAGGCAAGAGAAGACGTTGCTGTGCCGATACTCATCAGATTGAGGAATTGTCCCACACAGGCAAATGCCGCCGGCGGCAAGAAAATAGCCAACAGTTTGTTAATGGCAAATGCCCGGATGGCGTTCACCAGGGTTACCGCCCCGGAGCCTGCAAAAAGTTTCGCAAATTTCAAATCAGAGGATTTCATCAAATAAAAGCATTTATAGATTCTATAACGTATGCGACCTGTTCATCGCTCAAGGAGGGGCCCATAGGTATGCTGAGTTCCGTGCGAGCTAGTTCCTCGGTAAGGGGAAGTGCCCCATGGCGGAGTTCCCCGCGATCTACGGCACCCACAAAAGCCTCCTGCAAATGAGGTGGAATAGGATAATGGACAAGAGTCTCAATTCCACGAGCCTTCAGGAATTCCTGTAGTTCGTCCCGCCGCTCGCAAAAAACAGGAAACACATGCCATACGTGAGCATTAGGGTTTGCAGGCAGAGGCGTCAAACGAACCAGCGGGTTCTTGATTTCGGAGCAATACCGAGCCGCAATTTCTCGGCGACGATTGTTCCAATTATTTAAATGCTTCATTTTTTCTAACAACACCGCAGCCTGTATTTCATCCAGTCGAGAATTCACACCAACATATTGATTTACGTATTTCGTTTCGGAACCGTAGTTGCCGAGCATGCGCACAATACGAGCCAATTCCGCATCGTCAGTGACAACCATGCCAGCATCACCCAGTGCGCCCAGGTTCTTTGTCGGGTAGAAACTGTAGGCTGCAGCATTTGATAAGAAATTTTTTTCGTCTAAAAAAGCTCCATGAGCCTGGGCAACATCTTCAAACACGAGTATGTTATGTGATTTTGCAAAAGTACAAATAGCTGGCATATCCGCCAAACGACCGTAAAGGTGAACAACCAAAATTGCACGTGTTTTTGGTGAACAAGCCTCTTGCAAACAGTCTACATCTAGATTACAGGAATCGCGACAAGGTTCCACCAATACAGGCACAAGCCCAGCAGCTCTCACGGCAAGTATCGTTGCGATGTACGTGTTCGCGGGCACTAGAATCTCATCGCCCGGTTTGAACCGCCCAAGCTCTATGGATGCGCGGAGCATCAAGGTCAAGGCGTCCAGGCCGTTCCCGACACCCACCCCATACGCACGTCCGCAATAGGCGGCAAATTCTCGCTCAAAACGTTCGCAATAGGAGCCACGGATGTACCATCCGGACTCTACGACCGCAGTTGCAGTGTTTTTTAACGCATCCATGTATGGTGCGTTCACCTGCTTCAAATTCAAAAAGGGAATCTTCACCGATAGCTCTCTCCCGCCGGTTCGCAACCGTCGAACTCAAACGTATACTTCAAATCAGCGAAGCAACCTACGCTTTCCTTGAAAGTACAAAGGCCCTCGCTCGCAATCCCGTCCGATGCCGCCGGCCCGAGATCAAGATAATCAAAGCCCTGTTCCCGGTAATACCGAAACATTTCACGAGCAATCACATTCAGGGGGCGCTTGTCCAAGGCGGACTGGTCGGCACCCCAGTAAATCATCTGCGCAACCTTGTCGCTGACCCTGTAAATGATAGTCGATGCCACCGGGAAGCCATCTACACGCAACAGGCAAAAATCAATGGGAATAATTTCTGCTGTTTTCTTCAAGTCCTCAAACTTCATCCACAGCGTATAGCCCTTCGCCTTGTAGTGATCCTGAATAAAACCGTAGACGCGGCGCTGCTGTTCTACAGCTGTTTCCTGCGTAAAAGCGCACTCGCTATGGGCAAACTGCTTGTAATTTCGCGCACCCATGTAATGGAGGCGTTTTTCGTACGGTGTCGAGTCCGTAAAATCAAACGCATAATTCAGGTTAGCATACGATTGCCGAAATCCATTCTGGAGTAGCGCCGACACAACCTTGGAATAAAGCATCCGATCATAAAAAATTGGTGGCAGCGTAACCTTAAAGGACTTCTTCTGCAAGAGCAGCAAGTCCTTCAATTCACGCATAGCAAAATTCAGGCACGCAATCGTCTGTATCTGGGAGCAGACAAAACCGCAAAAAGGAGCCGAGTAAGGAGAGCGCCACTCATCGCCCTTCTCGCCCACGGCAAGGCCAATGCGCATTCCGTTGTCTTCAAACGCAAAGAAACGGACTACGTCCACCTTCTCCGCATTCAACATATTGAAATCCGCCTTCATGTAACAGGCGACCGGATTTGCAAAATGGCGAGCGTACTCGTCCGCTGTAATTTCAAGCCACGCCATCTAAGCCTTCTTGAATTCGAGGTACTTGCCGTAACTGCGCCAGTAGTCGCTCTCGTCAAACTCGTGCGAAGTCAATACTAGGCAGATGGAGCCCGAAGAGAAATTCAGTTCTTCGGCCCAGACTCCGGGCGGGACATGCAGGCCGTAGTACGGACGGTCCAGCCTGTAAATCTTCTCGTTCTTGCCGTCGGAAACCTTCACGTCAAAAGCTCCGCTCGCCGCCACCAGCATCTGGTGGCATTCCTTGTGGGCGTGCCCACCGCGGTTCTCGCCACCGGGAATATCGTACAGGTAAAAGATGCGCTTCACGTCGAAAGGAATGTCCTTGGAGTTCTCGAGCGAGGTCAGGCTTCCCGAACGTTCGCTATGGCGAGGGAGTGTCAAAAGGGCACAGTCATCTATGGTCGCGGCCTTCACGGCGACAATGTCCGGAGCTTTATCACTCACGGCGTCAGGCGCATATTGTAGCGGTAGCGGCGTCCACGCGGACTTAATCCGGCAGAACTCGTCACGTTCCCAGATGTAGTCATCTTCCTCGTACGGGGTTGACGAAATTACGAGCGCAAGGGAGTTCGTCGAGAAGTTGTCAAGCGTACGGTAGTGCATGGGTGGCAGGTAGAGCCCGTAATAGGAGCGAGAAAGCGAATAGCGCTTTTCTTCCTTGCCATCGTGAATCACGGCGTCGAAGCTCCCCGAAAGGGCGACAATCACTTCGTGTTGGTTCTTGAAGGCGTGGCTTCCGCGTAGTTCGCCACCGGGAACATCGTAAATCCAGTAACAACGGCGAAACCGGAAAGGCACTTGTTTTTGCGATTCCACCACACTCAAGTTCCCGCGTTCATCGAGAAACTTAGGAAACTGGACGATTTGCGCCTTTTCTTCAAAAATCGGCATATTCAACTATCAATATACAAAAAAAGCTAATGACTCTATAGTGTTTCTACATTCACGACAAGACTAGGGCAACAGTGTAGACTTTTACCATTTCTGATTTCAAGTCATCAAATTCAAAAATTCAACAACACGTTTTGAATATGATTCAATGGAAACTCGATCCAGTAATTTTTTAGCATTTTCTTCGTTCACGATTTTTTCGCCAGCAAGCACCCGATCTAGCACTTTCACGTATGCCGCAGCATCAGTCGGCGGATCAATGAGCGGACACACCCCTTCCAGGTTTTCAAGCAACGCTGTCGTTGCACCAGCAACAGCGGGCGTCCCGCAACTGATTGCTTCCACTGGAGGAAGACCAAATCCCTCAAGCAATGATGGATACACCATTAGCTCCGCATGATAATAAAATTCCCGCAACTCAGGCGCATTGAATTCTGGAAAATGAAAAACGTTATAAAGTTTTTTTTCATCTATAATGGACCGATAATGCGGAGTCAACTTACCCACGCGGACAAACGCAACATCTGGGCGCATGCGGGCCATTTCATAATAGGTTTCCACATTCTTTCGCGGTTCAGCAAGCCCCACATGCACGCACATCGACTTGTAATTCTTAATACCATACCTACGGCGAAAAGCTTCACGTTCCTCAGGTGTTTTCTGCGTTTCCAAACGCTTAAACACAGTTCCGTCAATCGGGCAACCAATAACTGCACCCGGAGCATTCGCCATACGCGGTCCAAAATGCCTGCATACGGCGTTCTTTGTCCATTCAGAATTAAACACAAAGCCATCGGCATTCAACGTTGGATTGATATAGAACTTGTTGAGCAAGATAAACTTGATGTTGTGGGGATACTGGGTTTCAGCAAAATCGTCATGCAAATACAAAACCGTCTTTGCGTCGGGGCCACCTTCCCCTTTTGTTTTTTCAATCGCCTTTTTCGCCGATGAAATCAAGAAACCAAGCTCTGGACGAATAAAAAATACTATGTCTGGTTTTATGTTTCGAACGCAATCATACACAGGTTTGCGCAGGCTCCAAAATCCCGTATAAAGAGACTTAACCCATACCTCATGTGCCGTATACGTACGAGGGTCTGCGACGATCTTACCGCCATCAGCCGTATGCTCTGGATTTGGAAAGAACTTGGGTGTTTTCATCCACAAAACATGTGTTTCGAATTCTTTGGACACCGCCCTAACAAGGTTCAATGTCAAGCGTCCAAAACTTGTACACTCGTTCTTATCGCAAACAAATAGGATTTTTTTCATATTCAAATTCCAACAATTGCACAATATATAAAAATTATATTTTATATTGTGGAATATGACAAAACTATGCGTCGTAATGACTACGTACAATGGCGAAAAATATCTTTCGCAAATGCTGGATTCGCTCGTCAATCAAACAAGACCTGCTGATTCTGTCATTGTCGTTGACGACGGCTCTACCGATTCGACTGTAAAGATACTTGAAAGATATACCGGCACCCTTCCCCTAAAAACCATTAAGTTTGAACACAATCAGGGGCACCGAATTGCTTTTGCCAGAGCTCTTGAAGAAGCACAAAAAACACTTACCGAAAACGACCTTATTGCTCTTGCCGACCAAGATGACATTTGGCTTCCAGAAAAACATGAACTTTTAATTAGGGAAATTCAACGCCATAATGTTGACCTTATTTTGGGAGATGCCAACGTTATTGATGCCGAAGGGCGCAAAATTGCCGATTCATGGCGTACCTTCGGAAGTATTCCCGAGCATCTTTCCCTACGAGCTATTATGACCGGCTTTACCAATGTGACCGGCTGCATGGTCATTTTTAGAGCTAGCCTTCTCAAAGATATTCTCCCGATCCCTCTAGAAGCTCCCGTCCACGACCAATGGATTACATTCTGTGCTTCAGCAAGAAACGGTTATATTTCAATTAATCACCCTGTTATCCAGTACCGTATTCACGATTCTAACGCCATTGGTCTCGGCCATTCACACACATGGACAGGCAATTTGAAGCTAAACCTGCAGTGGGCAAAAATGATTCGAGAAACACGACATTTTCTAAAGTTGAAACAAGACGACCAAAAATTTCTGAACGACTATATTGGCTATGTCGAAAAGCGTCTTTCTAAAATTCTCCTGCCAGGTTATCTTTTCTGGATTCTCCGAAACACTCATTCCTTGTACCCACACATCACAAAAAAATACGCCTTGATTCCACGTGTTTTGTACGGAATCATCGGAGCTAAACTTGCAGTTAAGTTGATGGGGAGGTCGTAATGCCGGTTTGCACTGTCCTTGTCAACTATAAAAATGCCGAATTGACCATACGTTGCCTGCATGCGTTGGAACACGGTACAATCAAGCCCGACAGGATTTATGTTGTTGACAATGGAACAAGTTCTGAATCCCAAGATATTTTTAAGGCCGAAGTTTTTTCTTTACCAATCCAGTTTATTTGGAACGAGCGGAACATCGGCTTTGCACCAGCATGCAACTTGGGAGCGACTAAAGCCATCAAAGATGGTTTTCATGGTTACATATGGTTTTTAAACAACGATACCGAGCCATCAGAGGTGGCTCTTGAAAAACTACTAGAGAAAGCAACAGAATCACATGCAGGCATAACAGGTTCCCTTATTGTAAATGAACAAAATCGCTATATCGGTGGAGTCGGATTGACCCATTCCAAATTTGCCTCGGTAAGTCGTCCATCAGCCCCGCAACGCAGAAACATTCCACACTTTGACTATGTCGAAGGATCTTCTTTTTTAATCTCCCCTGACTGCATCAAGACAATCGGTTTATTGTGCGAAGATTTCTTTTTGTATTTTGAAGAAAGTGATTATTGTTTTAGGGCGAAAAAAGCAGGTTTTACACTTGCCTGGGCAACCGAAAGCATCGTCGTCCATCGAATTGGCTCAAGCACCGGGAGCGAAACCGCCAAAGGCAAAGTTCCCTTCTTTATCGATTGCCTGATGATTCGAAATCGAATTCATTTTGCCAGGCGGAACAATTTTCCTAGTATTGGCATTTGGATAGGCTTTTTAATATCTCTTGCCCTGCGTGTAAAGCGACTTCAGTTCAAGAGGGTCCTAAAAATCATCGAAATAACCATTTCCTCAAAAAGGCTAAAAAAATTCATCGAAGAAAATGGTGGCTACTATGAAATTCAAGATTAAATTTACAGCAAGCCTCATTCTTATATTTCTGCAGGCAACGTTTGCAGAAAATGCACACGTTTCGTTTGTCGACTCCGCCCGGCACCACGAGGTAAATATCGGAGCCCAACTTAAGGACTCCCTGACCGTCACCAACCTGAAAAACGCCCCCACCCACTACGACAATTCCATGTCCGTCCGGTTCTTTCTGGATGGTCACTTTACCGACAAGTTCTTATTTGCGGCCCGGGTCAACGTCAACACGGACTATACCAACCGGGAAATTCTAGGCCACAGTTACAACCCCGAAGAAGGCATCCCCTACAACAAGCAGAGCGACAACCGCCGGACCTGGGACCTGTTTGCGGCCCACGCCAGTTACCAGCTGGACCCGGTGACGCTCCTCGCCGGATTTGACTACCTGAGCATGGGTCCCGCCCGCAGGAACCACGTGATTCTCCGAGGCGAACAGAACCCCTACCGACCCTGGCAAGACAGCAGCAGCCGTTTGCAAAAGCCCGCCCCTACCCCCTATTTCGGTTACCGATTCGAATTGGGACCCGTAGAATACACCCAGTACGCGGCCAAGCTCTTTGAGAAAAAAGGCTACAACAAGTACGTCCACGTCCATCGACTGAACCTGAACCTGCCGGAAAACATCACCTTCGGCCTTTCGGAAACAGCCCTTTACGGGGAAACTACGGAACATGCAGGAACAAATCCCAATCCCGACGCTGACAGTACCTACCGGGATTTTGAATGGGCCTACGTGATTCCCTTTATCCCCTACGTGTTCCAGGAGCACCTGCAAGGGGACCGGGACAACATCTCCTTGGCCTTTGATTTAAACGTCAAGACCATCCGCCACTGGGAACTTTATGGAGAACTCCTGTGGGACGACATGAAGTCGCCCACCAGCATGTTCGACGACAGCTGGTGGGGCAACAAGTGGGCCGCCTCCATAGGCATTGCCCGTGACAGCCTGCGCCTGGGCCCTGCCCTGTTCGGCTGGTTCACCGAATTCACCCGCATAGAGCCCTGGGTCTATACCCACCACAAGGGGGGCGGCTACACCTACGCCCATTACAACCAGAGTCTAGGGAGCAATCTTGGCCCCAATAGCGAAGAACTGTACACGGAACTGGACGCCCATATCGGCTTTGTCGACATGACCCTCTTTGCAAGCATGGTCAAAAAGTGCAACAACTTCGGAAGCCACATCCGGGACATCCACACTCCCGACAGCCCCACCGACAAGCATTTCTTGAAGAAAGGCTGGACAGACGAATACACGGAATTCGGCGGTTCCCTGAAGATTACGCCCTGGGAATTTATTTCGGTAGAAGCCGGTTATTCCCGATTCTTCGGGGACTACGAAGGCTATACGGCTAGAGCGGCAGGGAGCCTGCAGTGGTAACGTCCACGGGCTTTAGGGTCGCCGCCATTTCGTCTGGAAAATGAAAATCCGTAAACACCCTGGGTTCATCCCAGTAGGGCAGCTGCACTTGCACCTTGTAGGCATAGAGCATCTGATGGTGAGCCCCCAAAAGGTCAAAGTCCTCTTCGGATAGCGAACCACCGCCGGACATCTTCTGGTAGAATTTTCCATCGAAACTGTACAGCCGGTCTCCAACGATGGGGAACCCCAGTTCTGCGAGGTGGGCACGAATCTGGTGCTTGCGACCGGTCAACAGTTCACATTCCACCAGGGAACGGCAGGAGTTTTCGGCAGCAGTTTCTGGCGAAGCTGATTTTGCCACAGCACCCGGCAAAACGGCAAGCCTCCTGAACACCGTAGAGCAAGGCTTTCCGCCCGGAGTATGGTACATCTTGATACGGATAGGTGCCGACGGATTTTCCGAAAGCGGCAAGTCGCAACGGACTTCCCCTTCGGGAAATTCCCCAGGAACTACCGCCAGATAGAACTTACGGAGCAGAATCCGGTCCAGATGTTTCTGGAACCTTGACGCCGTATCGGCACTTTTGGCAAACAGCATGATTCCGCCGGTATCCCTATCCAGACGGTGCATGGGAGTAGCCGTCTCGCAGTCAAAGCCCCGACGGATAATGGCGGTAAAGGTGTTGTAGAAAATCCGACCCGTATGATGGACAGGAACTCCGGCAGGCTTTGCCACCAGCAAAAATTCCTCGTCTTCGAAAAGAGTCTCGTAATGGGTGGGCACGTCGGGTTCGCTGTAGTTTTCCACATGGTAGATTACCTTGTCGCCCCTGTGGCCCAGCGTTTCAAGCGTCGCGGGATTGCCGTTAATTGTCACCAGCCCGCGAGAAATTTTTTCGGACCATTCTTCACGACTGTGGTAGGTGAACCGCTCCGAAAGACTGTCCAGCAAAAGCCGGCCGTTCTGTTCCGGCCGGACTTCGCTTTCAAAGAACATATCCTTGGGGGCACTCACCTGAGAGAATCCCTGACGTAGCCCGAAGAATCCCGAAGTTCATCTATCACGTCGAAGGCCAGTGAACCAATCACCGCACCGTCCTTGTAGGCGGTCTCTACGCGGTACTTGCCTGCCGGGACCTTGCTCTTCTTGGAATAGCTCCGGAATCCCTGTTCACGACCGCCATTGATGACCATACGGCCAGAAGAAATCTTATCCGTAAGGCGGTACTCCCCCGTAGAGGGGTCCTTGTAATACCAGCGGTACTCCAGCTCCGCCTTCAAGGCGGCCGGCGCATAGACGGCGGCCAAGAAATACACCTCCCCATCGGGAGCCTTGTGTACCGAAGGTGCCTGCAGGCCGAGCTTCTGCAAAAATCCTGGAGCATCCACGTCGCAGGAGAAATTCTTGCGGTCAAAATTCTGGCAGGGAATCTGCTGTTTCAGCACGAGAGGAACCGGCGGCACCCAGTTCATCAAGTAGGCTACAATCAACAGGGAACTGATAAAGACCGGTGCAACCAAAACCGCCTTGCTCCGGTGCGAAATTTTCCAGATCCAAACGCAAAGCCCCAAGGAAAGAAGAGTGCTGAGCAGGAACCAAAAAAAACCGATCCGATGTACAACGTGGGGAATGATAAAATTCAGGAACATGGTTCCCAACAAGCAGAAAAAGGCAAGGCTCACACCAAAGCTTTCGTACTTTTTCTGCAAGAATTCATTGCCCACCAGCATGCACGCAAGGGCAATGACCAGCAAGAACGACGCCAGGGAACCGCTACTCTTGAAATAACAGACCACCAGTGCACTGAACAGGCCACCGAACAGGAACTGGACTGCCCAGGTAAAACGGGCTTTCCATACCGGACTCCATTCCCTGTCTAAAAAACGATGATGCACCACGATAGCATTGACGGGAACTGCCGTCGATTCGTAGCCGATTTTGTCGGCAATTTGTTGAGCCTTGTTTTCGGCAGCAGATTTAAGTTTTTCCGCAACTTCTTCGACCTTGGTCTGGGGTTCCTTGGAGGTGGCAGGCCCTGGAGCCGCCTGAACCCCCTGAGCTTTCGCCACAGCGGCAAGACGTTCCTTAGTCCAACCTTCCGGGTGGTCCAGCTTAGCCGACAACAAAATCACTAGAATAAAAGCGCCAACGTAATACGCCAAAAGAATCAGCAGGTCGGAACCATAGACCATGGTACCGAGGGTAATGGAATCCCAACCGAATCCCGCCAGAAAAGCGATAGCAGGGAAAAACTTCTCAACCCGCTGGACAATGGGGGTCGCCCTTAATTTTTCAATCCGTTCCTTCGCCTGCATCTTTAAGCCCCATAGAGATTGTTGTCCAGAATGTAGCGGTAAATTTCGGGTAGCAAGCCTTCGGGGCAAACGCCCCTGTTCTTCAACAGGCTCCGGCGGATTTCAGTACTGGAAAAGCGGCCCACAAAACCTTCCTTGGGTCCAAGCCAGAACATACCGGCATAGCCCTTGGCCTTGTGTTCAGCAGGATCGATTATTGGAGAGCCAGCGCGGGCAAACACGATGATTTCGAATTCCTTCATCAACTGTTCACCGTTAAATTCCGTACCGTAAAAATGCAAGGGGTCTCGCCACTGGGGCATGGTCTCGTAACTATCGGCACCGGTCAGCAAACGGAAATTGATGTCGGGAAACTTTTCTCGCAAGCCTTTTAAGAAAATATAGGTTCCCCGGTAATCCCCCTGCTCGATTTCCAAGTCCGAAAGAATAAAGCGGGGTTCATGGCCGGTTGCCATTTCCAGCATCTTGAAACGGTGTTCCGGAGACGCATTGATAATCTTGTCCCAGCGGTCGGGGCTGGGCATAAACCAGACCTCGTCGCAGAAGCCTTTCTTTAGGCAAAGTTCCGCCACATAAACATGGTCCCTATGGACCGGGTCAAATGCCCCGCCCATGACGGCAACGGTCTTAGAAGACATAAGCGGCAAACCCGAAATTGAGCTGGATGCGGCTTCCGGAAACCGATTTCCCCATAAAGGGGTCGTAATGGTCCAGCACCCAGCGGTAGCTGACTTCGGCAAAGAGCATAGAAGTCGTAAAAATGTTGACAACAGAGCCGAATCCGGCCCCCCATTCATTCCAGGCGATGTCGCCCAAGTCACTGAGTTCCTTGGCCCTGGAATAAGAACCAGTAATGTAGAATAGGCTCCAGGCATGGATTCCCAACTCCACATCGAAATTTGAATGGTCTATCTCGTACTTTTCATCGTCAGATTCTTCTTGATAATCAAAAAATCCATACCCGACCCTCAAGAATCCAAGACCAGGGTACCAAACGCCAATCATGGGCTCAATCTGCCGTAGGCCAAGGCCCTGGCTTGCACCCACTCCCGTTCCCGAACCAAAACCAAGAGCACCGCCCAAGAACAGAGGCGTACGGATTCCTGCCAAGGTTCCGCCATCCTGGGCAAATGCACCTGCCACAGAAAAGGCTAGGAAAAAGAGTAATGTTCGCAAAAAACGAGGTTTCATATAGAGTCCATCTACTATCTACAAAACTAAAAAAAGCGCAATGACAAGCCCAAGCAGGGCGTTCAAAAAAGCATCCCCCTTGGACAATAAATAGGTTTTTCGGGAAAAATCGCCAGTCCGTAAAATCTGGAGCAAGGCCAAATCAGAGCCGACCAGGGTCAAGGCCAATTTTATGGCGACAAAAACCGTCACCCATATAGCGAGCCCCGAAAAACAAGTCAGGGCAACATAAACCGACGAAAGAACGAAAGAAAGCAAAAAATTGGACCGGCGCATAGCCCCTTCGCTAGCTCCGTTTACCCGGGCCATTTCCTTCAGCTCTCCCGCCTTTTCAGAAAGAGACTGAAAACTGGCCAAAAATTCCGATGCGTTATAGCCCATCATCACAATGGATGCCACCAGCATTATCTTGGATGCAATATCCACCTAACCCACACTCCCTAATTTCTCGAATTCAAGATTCTCAAATAACTGGCGTAACGTGCCCGGGAAAGCCTACCCGACTCTACGGCCTCCCGCACCGAACAGCCAGGCTCCTTTAGGTGCAGGCAGTTGCTGTACTTGCAGGTAAAAAGGTCGCCTTCGAAAAATCCCGGAAAAATTTTAGCCAGAGTCTCGCCGTCCATATCGTCTTCGCCATTAGAAAGGCCGATACTCCGGATACCCGGCGTATCGATGACGTAGCCCCCGCCAGGAAAATCAAACAGACTCGAAGAGGTGGTGGTATGCCGGCCCTTGCCGTCCCGTTCCCGAACGGCCCCCGTTTCCAGCTCAGCACCAGGCACCAGGGCGTTCACCAGCGTAGACTTACCTACACCGCTCTGGCCGCTAAATACCGAAGACTTGCCTTGCAGCTCCTCGCGTAACCTGTCCAGACCTTCGCCGGTCCTGACGCTTACCGGAATCACCTTGTCCACGATGGTCATGAAGTCCCGGATATCGTCGGTCAAGTCCGCCTCGCCATTGGGGAGCAGGTCCATCTTGGTCAGCACCAGCACAAAAGGCAGGTTGTTGAGGTTTGCCGCCAAAAGGAATCGGTCCATAAAGCCGTAGTTGAATTCCGGTTGGGCCACGCTGGCCACAATCACCACCTGGTCGATATTTGCCGCCAGGGTGAGCTTACGCCTGAAACTGTCCCGAGGGCCCGGACGCTTGAGTTCGCTCTTTCGCGGAAGCACCCGCACCACGCAGTACTTTTGGGAGCCTACCCCCTCGCCGGTATCTTCGTCTTCGTTCACCTGGCCAAGCAACACTCGGTCCCCTACGGCAGGGAATTCCCCTAAAGCCTTGGAGGTGGTGGCACGGTACATGGCGGTAACAATTAAATTCGGAGTTCGGAGTTCGGAGTTCGGAGTTAATAATTCTGAATTCTGAATTCCGAAATCTGAATTTGAAGCCGAAGGCTTCAATCGGACTTCGCAGGTGCGGCGGTGGACTTCTACTACCAGGCCTTCGACGCAGTCCTTTTCGTCAATCTTTTCCAGCGGGTCCTTGATTTTCTTGATGCGGGGATTCTTGAATTCGCGACTGAAACGCTCCTTGACGGGGCGTTCATCTACCACGCCCGACTCCATCTCCCGCATCACGTCGATACGGCGGCTGCGGTGGTCCCGACGGGTGGGCCTTACACGCCGAAGCGTCTCCGGTTCGTCATCGAATTCGTTATTTAGCATCTTTCTTGGAATTTAGAAAAGCGGGGAGCGTTTCTTCCAGTTCCTCTTCGGTTACAGGTCGATTCTGTCGGATGGACTCCATCAGAAAATGAATTGCCTTGAGCCGTCCGTTGCACTTTTCGATGCAGTTGTCGTAAAAGCCCTTGGTCTTGTAGTCTCCTTCTACCACCCGCTCCGAGGCATAGAGAAAATGCTCTACGCAAATGGAGAGCTGGTCGGCTTCGGCCCGAAGGTCTTCAAGGTTGCTCTTGGTAAAAAAAGGCATAGGGTAAAGATAGTAAATAGGGACTAGGATCTAGGAGCTAGGGGTTAGGGGTTTGAGGTCGCTTCGCTTTGAGGCATGAGGTCGGCGCTTTGCGCCTTTGGGGTGCGAGGAACCAGGTATGGGGGATTATCTAATTTCTAAGTTCCACATTGCACATTGCTCATAACTCATAACTCACTACTCACTACTCACCACTCACAACTCATAACTCACAACTCATAACTCACAACTCATAACTATATTTACGCCATGCTCTTCGCCCTTTTCAAAATGATTCGTCCGGTAAACGTCGTCATCGCCATGGTGACGCTTGCCATCGGTTACTACCTGCTTGGAGTATTGCCCCTACAGGAAATGAACATCAGCTGGTTGACCTTGATTTTACAGGCCCTGGGCTTTGCCTTCGCCATCGGGTTTGCCAACATCCAGAATGACATCTGGGACCTGGAAACAGACAAACTGAACCGTCCGGAGCGTCCCCTTGTAAACGGAAAAATTTCAGTCTCCGCCGCCCAAAAGGTATGGATCGTTCTTCTTGTCCTCTCCCTTCTTTGTGGCCTTGCAGACAGTCTTATTACAAAGACGGGATTCACGTCGGCCATCTTCTTTGTGCTGCTAGACACGCTGCTCATCGCCTACAACAAAAAACTCAAGCACATCCCGCTGCTCAAGAACATGACCGTTGCCCTCCTGTGCGCGACTCCCTTAATCCTGTGCCTTTTCTACCCAACCGGAATCCCGGAAACCGAAGACCTGATGTGGACGCCTGCCGACAAAATCGGTTTTCTGTACCCCGCCATGATGTTCGCCTTTCTGCTGACGACGGCGCGGGAAATCTACAAAGACCTGGAAGACGAGATTGGAGACCTGAAGGCTGGCATCATGACTTTCCCGCTGATTGCAGGCGCCCCTACCGCAAGGCGCCTCGCAGGCTTCATCTGCATTTTTTGCTGGGCACTGCTCCCGCTTCCTGTGGTGCAAGGTTTCTATCCAACCTTGTTCCTTATTATTACGGCAGCCGTTCTCACACCGACTTTTGCCGCCATTCTAATTTTTGCTCACAAGAAGAACTATCGGCGGGCTCAAAAACTTGTAAAGGTCGCCATGTTCGCAGGCCTGGTGGCCCTACTTGTCTGCAGTTTCTAGGTTATGACAAACCGTTTATCAATAACGGACGACCACAAAGTTCAGGCCCGCTGTCCAAGACTTGGATGTAGCAGCACCTCCGTTAAAGAACAAACCATCCATGGTAGCGTTGGCAGAAATTCCAACACTCCATTGAGGAGCAACTCTCCATAGCTTGCCAAATTCAACAGACATAACCATACCGGTTTCGGCAATTTCAAAATCTTCCTCATAGCTGTCATAGTAATCGTATTCCGTGTCAGTTCCGGCAGCTTCAAATACGATTCCCACACCTGCACCTACAAAGACCCCGTGTATGACACTGTTGGTGTCAGTAGAAAGGAAAAAGTTCGTTCCCGCACCCAGTGTAAAACGGAGTGCATCCATTTCGTAATCAGCACGGATAATCTGGCGACCGTTGCTGTAACGCCTCACCTTGAAATCCCCCGAAGATACGGCAGAAAGGGACGCATTGAAAAAGAGGGCCAACCTGTTGGACACAAGGGTTCCAAGCTTCATCGAAATATCCGGACCATATCCGGAATATTCCTTGCGGATAGAATTTCCCTTGTCACCGATAATCCAGACACCGTCCTGATTAGGGTCCTTGGTCCGAACGTATTCCTTGAAGGACAAGTCGGCATAGCGAAGTCCCAGTCCAAAAGTCAAGAAAAAACTGTTCCTTTCGCGAGCTTCCTTTGCATCGGTCTTTTGGGCTTGTGCCGCCAAAAGTGAGCCTATAGAAACCTGTAATTGCGGACGAGTCTGAGCCGTATCCACAGGCGCAGCTTCTTCCTTTGCAACAGGAGCCACTTCAACCTTTGCCGTATCGGGAACCGCATCGGCAGTGTCCTGCAAAACAGTATCCTGAACTGGGGCTGTTTGAGCAACAAGGGCAGAGGAATCGGCCACAGGGGCATTCTCTGCCGCGATGGGTTCGGAGTCCACCCGAACAAACAGGGTGTCAGAAGCAGGATTATTTCCTTCATCGGCTGCCAGGGCAGCCACCGCAAAAGCAAGGGGAGCAAAGTAAGCTAATCTCATAATGACCTAAATATATATTTTCTAAATTTTATTTGAAAGAACGGACCTACAGGCCTACAACCTAAAACCTGTAACCTAAAACCTATTTATGAAAAACGTCGATACTATTGCAGTTTTGGACTTTGGCGGGCAGTACGCCCACCTGATTGCTAACCGCGTGCGCCGCCTGGGCGTGTTTACCGAAATCCACTCCCCCGCCGCTCCCGTCAGTGAGCTCGAAGGCGTGAAGGGAATCATCTACAGTGGCGGCCCCAGTAGCGTGTACGCGGCCGACGCCCCGGAATACAATCCTGAAATTCTGAACCTCCCGGTGCCCAAACTCGGCATCTGCTACGGTCACCAGCTCATCGCCCAGCAGTTGGGCGGGCACGTGGAACCGGGCAAGGTCAAGGAATACGGCATCGCCGACCTGATTGTGGGCGACGAAAACTGCCCGATTCTGAAGGGCCTCCCGAAGGCTAGCCCCATGTGGATGAGCCACGGCGACCAGGTGACGAAGCTCCCCGAGGGCTACAGGATTGTGGCCAGCACCAAGGACTGCGAAATCGCCGCCGTCGCTTTCGATAGCGACAAGCCCGAACGCCAGATTTTCGGCATCCAGTTCCACCCCGAAGTCACGCACAGCAAGTTCGGCATGAAGTTGCTCGAGAACTTCGTGGACTTCACGGGCGCAAAGAAGACCTGGAACATGAAGAGCTACTTGCCGCTCATCACGGAACGCATCAAGGAACAGGTCAAGGACCGCAAGGTTTTCCTGCTCGTGAGTGGCGGCGTGGACTCCACCGTGGCATTCGTGCTCCTGAACCGCGTGCTCGGACCGGAAAAGGTCTTGGGTCTGCACGTGGACAACGGCATGATGCGCCTTGGCGAATCCCAGAAGATTATGGAATTCTTGAAGGCCGAGGGAATGAACAACCTCAAGGTCCGCGACGCCAGCGAACACTTCCTCGCGAAGCTCAAGGGCGTGACTGCGCCGGAAACCAAGCGCGGCATCATCGGTAAGGAATTCTTGACGGTGAAGGACGAGGAAATGGCGAAGCTCAACCTCGATCCTAACCAGTGGATGATGGCGCAGGGCACCATCTACCCCGACACCATCGAAAGCGGCGGCACCAAGAACGCCGACAAGATCAAAACGCACCACAACCGCGTGCAGGAAGTTTTGGACCTCATGGAAAAGGGCCTCGTCTTGGAACCACTCGCCGACCTGTACAAGGACGAAGTCCGTGCCCTCGGCGAAGAACTCGGCATTCCGCACAACCTCGTGTGGCGTCACCCATTCCCGGGTCCGGGCCTCGGCGTTCGCCTGCTCTGCAGCGAAGGCAAGCTCACCGACGATATGGTGAAGTTTGAAGACGTGAAGGATACCGCCGGTCAGTCCCTCGCCGACTACCTGAAGGCGAACAACATTGCGGGCCGCCTGCTCCCCATCAAGAGCGTGGGCGTGCAGGGCGACGGCCGTACTTACGCGCAGCCGTTCCTCATCACCACGACCGGCCTTAGCTGGAAGGATTGCGAAAAGTTCTCCACCGAACTTGCCAACCGTTTCAAGGCCATCAACCGCGTCATCTACCAGATTGGCAGCGTGGCCGATGAAGACCCGAAGCTTGTGGAACAGTTCGCCACCCGTGAGAACTTTGATACGCTCCGCAAGTTCGACAACATCTGCACTGAATTTCTGCAGGCAAACGACCTGTACGAAAAAATCTGGCAGATGCCGGTCGTACTAGTCCCGCTCCGCACGGCGGGCAAGCCCTGCATCGTGATGCGCCCGGTGAACTCCACCGAAGCCATGACCGCAAACTTCGCCGAAATCGACCAGGGAATGCTGGCCGGACTCTGGCGCAAGTTCGAAGCAGAAGGTGCAGGCTCGCTGTGGTACGACGTGACCCACAAGCCCCCTGGAACCATTGAGTGGGAATGATTTATTCTAGGCTAGGCCTTCGTCGAACCAGCGTTGCAAAATAATGGCAGCAGCGGCACAGTCTATGACCGCCTTGTTGGCCTTTTTCTTTTTAACGCTCCAGTGAGCAGTCTGTTCCTGGGCCTGCACACTAGAATATGATTCATCCTGTGTATGGATTTTCATGCCAGGAAACCGCAGTTCCAAGTCCTTGATAAAAGCCTCCACCACCACGTTCTTGCCGTCCTTGCGGCCATCGGGGTGGTAGGGCATGCCCACTACAAACTCGTCCACCTTGTTCTGCTTTACAAGCTGGTCCAAACGTTCAAAGAGATTTGTGGTCTTGCAGTCTATCGTCTCGCGCGGGAACGCCATGCGAATCTCGGAATCCCCAAAGGCAATCCCTACACGATGTTCACCGTAATCAATGGACAGGTAATTCACGGCAAGCCCCACAATTACTCCGGATAGGCGCAACAGCGGAAACCGATAACGGGAGACTTGTAATAAGCAGAAGCTCCACGATAGGCCGTGGTCTTGCCCGTCAAGAACACCACTTCGATATGGTCCGGCACGTACTTGAGGCCGTTACTGATGGTCTCGAGCCATTTATCCCCGCCGTTCTTGTATTCGGAATAGAGGGCGTAATCTGTACCGATAACCGCACCTGTCGTGTCCTGAACCTTGAAGAACTGCAAGGAATCCTTAAAATCCTTGGTCCGCAAAAGCTTGTAAAGAGTTCTCGTGGTATCAGCCGCATAAACCGTATCTACCTTGGCGCCTTCACGATACAAGAAAACAGAATCCTTCACATATTCCAGACGGGTAAAATAAGGGAACGACCGGTTCGTGCAATAAGCAATTTCTTCCCTTTCCAAACCGTTGAACACTTTATAACTTCCACCCTTCACCACGGCAGCTGAATCTTCGGAACGGCCCTTTGCCCATTCCTGGAGTTGTCCCGGGAAATCCCTAATGCCCATAGGGTTCACACAACGCGGGTTGCGTAAAGTTATGTCGTTTGCACTAGCAGAATCATTGGTCGCCACGTTACAATAACTGAACAGGTATTCCGTAGCATCGATTTCATCTTCTTGAAGCACCCCGTAAGAAAGCGTGCCGCCAGAAAGACAGACCCGTTCCCAATCTCGTTCATTACAGAGACTCACCTTGAATCCGCTGGCCGTAATCGCTTCGCAGGCTGCCAGGGCTTCGGAGTACAGCACATTGCTCACGAACTTGCCGGAATCATCCTGGTGTTCAAACCTTTCCATACAGAAAACCGTATCTTTAGAAACAGACACCGGCAGGAACCCGTCTGGGCAAGTCACCTGTTTGGCAAGGCTCCCTGGAGACACCGCAATAGTATCAATCAATGCTACGGAGTAATATCCCGACTTATCCTTGGAACGAATCCTTAGAATCAAGGTATCCCCAGGAGAAACCCAACGAATAGTGTCCGTCACAAAGGAACCGGTAGAGGCAACCTTCATGGTATCGGCGCTTCTTGTGTACAAGATGGAATAACGGCCTTCTCCACCCACGTTATCGTAGGTTATCCATTCCTTTGAAGCCGTGTCGTAATAGTCGACTACGTATGAAGCGACCGTATCAAAGCAAATTCCAAATCCACAGGTATCGGGAATCCACAAAACCGTATCCGCAATAATCCCATGGTTCTTATTCGTTGGATCAAGGCTTCGATTCCAGAAAATCCGCAGGCGGTTGTTGCTGTCGAGCCGAGCCATTCCCGGGAACAGGGTATCTTCCAGCACGTAGAGCTTTGTAGGCATCAAGGGCGCAATGGAATCGGTAGTCATGAACAGTTGATAAGATTCTACCGTGGCCACACCCTCGTTACCGGAGGAATTTCCGCTAGAATCCCAAGACGAGAGCCCGATATTATATTTGGACTGCGCCTTCAGGCCTTCAAACACCACACGGAAACGGTTCAGGCTATCTGTATCGAAGTCGAATCCTTTACCATCCAACACCACAAAGCGCAAATAGTTCTTCACGTTATTATCGTGGCTAACTCCGTCCACCCAGACAGAATCATTGTTGGCACGGATTCTGGCGTGACGCTTGTAAAGTACGCCTCCCGTCATATCCTGACCATTGGGCGCATAGAGGCTGATCTTGACATTGCGCAGGTCCTCGTTCTTGTCCGGAGAATAAAGGACAATGTTGTAGCCCACAATGGGGCCAGAGAGTTCCATGGGCTTGTAAAAATCCGTCTGGTCCGTAGGCCTATACCACTCAATCAGGGCGCCTGTGGTCCATACGGAATCGTAGAGGCTCACCCGAGACGGCGGCATGTCATCGCCAAAATGAATGAACACCCGCTGTACAGCTCCCGGATCGTCATTGTCATCGTATTCGCAATAAAAAGCCACCTGAAGGCTGTCATAGGTATCCCGGAAATCCTTCACGTACTCCGTTACGTCAATAGTGTCGTAAAGAGCCTTGGTCCCTTGAGGGTAGTCGAAACTGGCCGTCGCCTTCGAAACCTGGTCCGAAGAAACCGCCTTGGAAGTGTCGTCCAAAACGGTAGTGTCCACCCACATGTAGATGCGGGCCAAGTTTTCGGTTTCAATGGGGTAACGGAGCCTAATGCGGTAACAGGCAGAGGTATCGCCTTCGGTAGCACAGGACCGGAGCACGCTCACATCCGAGGCTTCCCTATCGAACAGGAACTCGATAGTACTATCGTCGTCGGAACAGGCCGTCAAGGAAACGGCAAAAAAAGCCGCCCACATGGTGAGCACAGCCGGCCAAAACAGGGGCCTACGACACAGGTCTTTCAGACCGCAAAACATCATCTGGTTACAATATAGAAAAAAGCCCTATTCCAGGACAAACCTACGGTCCGCCACAAAATAAAAACGGCCGCTACAAGAGCGACCGTTCAAATCGAAACAAAATCGAATTAGGCTTCTTCGGGGTAGACAGAAACCTTCTGACGCTTTGCATCGAGGCGTTCGAACTTCACCTTGCCGTCAACCAGGGAGAACAAGGTGAAATCCTTGCCCATGCCCACGTTCACGCCACTGTGGAAGTGAGAACCGCGCTGACGAACGATGATGTTGCCAGCCTTGACGGTTTCGCCCGCGTACTTCTTAACACCAAGATACTTGGCGTTACTGTCGCGGCCGTTACGTACTGAACCTTGACCTTTCTTATGTGCCATGGATTAAGCCTCCTTAGCCTTGCGCAGAGAGTTCTTCTTGACCTTGGCGGGCTTTGCGATACCCTGGGCAATCTTTTCCTTGCGAGTAAGGGGCTTGTTCTGCTCCTTCTGCTTGGCGAGCGCGGCCACGCGAGCGCGGTTGCGTTCAATCACCTTGGGATCGACCTTTGCGGATTCTGCGCCGGAGCGAAGTTCCGTGACCAGCACCTCGGTATAGCCCTGACGATGACCGTTACGGCGTTCGTAACGGGTGCGACGCTTCTTCTTGAAAACGATGACGGTGTCATACTTGCCGTGGGCAAGGACTTCCACCTTCACGGAGGCGTCGTTCAGGACAGGGGTGCCGATTTGCACTTCTTTTCCTGCGAAAAGAAGAACGGACTTGAGCTCCAGTTCGGAACCAACAGCGGCGTCAAGAGTGGGGACCTTGTAGGCCTTGCCCAGCTCGACTTTATACTGGAAACCACCTGTTTCAACAATAGAATACATTTTGTAATCCTTTTTGGGTTGCTATTGGAGTCCCAAATTTAGCATAAAACGGCTAAATCGTAAAGGGATAAAGGGTTAAAAACGGCGATTTTTGGATTAAAATCGGGCATTTTTCACCCCGAACCAAGGGGGGAAGTCTCCCCCTCGCTCTCCTTCGTTGGCTCCGTGACAAAGGTCCCTGAGCCCGCCGAAGGGCCGCTACCCCCTCTCCTAAGGGGACACCCCCTAACACCCCCGATTACGCTCCGGCGTCTTCCAGTCGTTTCACATGGCAATAAGCCAGTTCTTTGGTCTTTTCATCACGTAAATGCAGGCTGGAGCCTTCGCAGTAGCGCCAGTACTTGCAGGTCTTGCAGTCGCCAATCTTTGCCCAGCGGCGGTCCCGCATCACCTGGTAGCGGTTCTGCCACACGTCCCAGATATCGTCCTTGTAGATGTTCCCCTGGATGTAGTCGCCGCGGAGGCTCGGGCATGCCGAAATGCTCCCGTCGCAGAGCACGGAACTGACGTTCACACCGGCGCGGCAGAAGAAAGGGTAATTTCGGGCTTCTTTCTCGTAGCTCCCGAGGAACCCTTCGCAGCCGTAGTTCACATTGATGACCTTCAGGGACTTCACCTCCCGGATAAAGTCAAAGACTTGCCGGAATTCTTGGTTGGTCAACTGGAACAGCGGGTTGTCCTTGGCGCGGCCCTTGGGGAACACCGTCGCAATACGCCAGCGCTTCACGCCGATTTTCAGGAGAATTTCGAGAATCTTCGGCAGTTCCTTCAGGTTCTCCCGGTTCACGCAGGTCATCACGTCGAAAGTGAGCCCTTGGGTGTGAGCGGCCATGTCGATGGCCCGGAGCGCGTTGTCAAAGCTGGTGGGAGCGCCGCGGAAATGGTTGTGGCTTTCCCGGAGGCCGTCGAGGCTAATGGTAAGCGAGCGGAGCCCGGCGTTCAAAAGTCCCTTGTAACGCTCTGGCGTCATGGCAAGGCCGTTACTGACCATGCCCCAGGGATAGCCCCGCTTCTTGATTTCTTGCCCGCATTCTTCAAGGTCAGGGCGCATCAGGGGCTCGCCGCCGGTAATCACCACAATAAAATGTTTCGGGTCTATGTGTGGGGTAAGCTTGTCCAGAGCCCCCAAAAAATCTTCGCGGGGCATGTCCGGGATGGCATCCTTCACGCAGTCGCTACCGCAATGCAGACAGTGCAGGTTACAGCGCAGCGTACATTCCCAAAAGAAATAGGTCAGCGGGTGCGCCTTAATTTCGTTATGACGGTAAAGACGATAGGCTTCGAGGGCGAGTTTTTTCTTAAAACAAAGATGCATGGAAACTATTCATCTTCCGTCGGCTTTTCAGGGCAGTTTATGGTGGGAAAACACCCGGCCAATGGGTCAGGGTCAAGGTTGGGATTGCGTTCTATGCAAACTTCCTGGGCCGACTCGCAGTTCTTGGCCTTGTCGGAACCCGCCTCAGGAGCCAGGGCTTCCACACCTTCTGGGAGCACCACCCCCTCCCCCGTGGCATCGGAAGGATCTCTCAAGTACCTGTTTCCATCGGTGCAGTCGATAATCTTGAATTCCTTGCCTGCTTCGTTTTTCGCCATGTCATTAAAACATAAGGTTATAGACTTAAAATCAGCAGGAGCACCATAAAGAGCGACTACCATGCCTACGGAATCCTCAACAGACATCCCCACATCTTCTTTCTTGTCAAATGACGAGTCGTGGTCTGATGTAGAATCGCCACAGCCTGCCCAGAAGAATCCGGTCAGTGCAAGTGCAATCTTTTTCCAATGCCGGTAGAACATTTTCGCTCCTTCACTACCCAAGCCTATCCAGCAAAATACAATTTTTTGATAAACCCATCAACGACGCACGTTCCTATTTGTGTGGACAGTCGATGGTCGGGGCGCAGTATTGCTTCTTGGAGCCACAATCGGTCTCTGCACAGGTGTCTGGGCCAAGCTTACAGTTTTTAGCATTCTTTCCGCCTGGTTCCGGGAAGCCAACAGTGACATCTTCCGGTATAGAAATCGGGTTTGTTGCACATATAGAGAATGGTGCCTGTTCCCGGGTCCATTTGTGACCGTCATCGCATTCAACAATGTCAATCTCTACGTCGTCCTTGTTTTTTACCGATGTGGCATAGCAGTTGATTGTTGTCGTATCAGGTTTGTAGGGACACTCGATAGTCGGGTAGCAGCCGCCATACTGCCGTCCCTGGGAATCAATTTTATCGACACAAAGCGGCGCTGCGTTGAAATTGCAATTGTCGCCCTCGATTCCCTCTCGCGGTTCGCTCCATAGAATGTCCTTCGGGATTCTGTCTTTTAAGCCCTCCGAGTACACGACAAAATCCTTGAGGTATTTTTTCCCGTTGTCGCATTCAAAAATACTATAAGAGGAGCCGGCGGTATCTTTTACAGACGTGGTGTAGCAGTTGACAGGCGCTCTGCCGCTGCTAGAACTACTGGAAGATTCATCCGTGTCGCCATTGTCGCTTATTGTAGCGGAAGACTCGACTTTATCGGAGTTGCTGCTCTGGTATTCCGGTGGAGGCCCATAAAGGCACTCAGCTTCTGACGAAGAATCGTCACAACCGGCCCAGAAAAAACTGGTCAGGGCAAGCAAAAAGACTTTCCAGTATTTGTAGAACATCATCTGCTCCTTTTCGCCCATTCCCTGTCAGTAATATACATTTTTTACCGTTCTAAAAGCACCTTTCAGAAAAAAAGGAAACCCATATCACAAAAAGCCCGCCTCGTGAGAAGCGGACTTGAAAGTTTCTAGGAGATCCCCGCCTGCGCGGGGATGACACCGCAGGATTAACCCAAAGTAACTACTACTTTATGAACACCCTTCGTAAAGATAGGTGCCACGTCGGCGTCAATCTTCTTGCCATCGACGATCATCTCGGCGACACCCTTGCACACGTGCTTCGGGTTCTTCACTTCGATTTCGTAGGTTGCACCACGGAACTTGCGGGTCACCTTGAAGCCGTCCCACTTGGAGGGGATGCAGGGGTTGATAATCAGGCCCTTGAAGCTTGCGCGGACACCGATGATGAACTGGGTTGCAGCCTGGTAGGTCCAGGAGCTGGTTCCGGAGAGCCATGCGTTACGGCCCATACCGAACTGCTTGTGTTCGTCACCGAGAATGTTCTGCGGGTAGCAATAAGGTTCCGATTCGAACTCGTCGAGCTTGGTGTTCTTGGCAGCCGGGTTAATTTGGCTGTAATACTGGAAGGCCTTGTCGCCACGGCCTAGAATCGTTTCGGCAATCATCACCCACGGGTTGGTGTGGAGGAAGATACCGCCGTTTTCCTTGGCTCCAGGAGGATAAGTGGAGATGCCACCCACGTTGGGGTCGAAGCCGCGGTAGCCCGGAGTAGAGCTCTTCACGCCGTTGGCGGTGTTGAGGAGCTTGTTCAGGCTGTCCATGCCCATCACGGCGCGGTCGCCGGTAGCGATACCGGAAATCACGGACCAGGACTGGCTATTGCAGTAAATCTTGCCGTACTTGGCCTTGTTGGTGCCGTAGGCGTTGCCCTGCTTGTCGAACCAGCGGACCCACCACTTGCCGTCCCAGGCGCTCTTGTTGAAAGCGGCCTTCACGTCTTCGTACCACTTCTTGTACATTTCCACGGACTTCTTGTCGCCGAGAGCTTCGCAGATGTCCATCATCTCGAGCAATGCCTTGGCGTAGAGGCCGGTGTTGAAAGAAGATTCTGCACCGAGAGGCAGGTTCATGCAGTCGTTCCAGTCAGCAAAGCCAAGGAGCGGAAGGCCGTGCTTGCCCAAGTGAGTGCGGGTAAAGTTGAGGGAGCGCTTCAGGTGTTCAAGGACAGTGCCCTTTTCACGCTGGGCGCGCTTCTTGCCAGCTTCGTAGAACGGAACTTCTTTCTTGAGAAGATCCATCTTGCCGGTTTCCTTGAGGTAGTTTGCAATCGTGAGCACGATCCAGAGGTGGTCATCGCCGTACCAGTCAGCGTAAGCCGGCTGGCCCTTTTCGTCGAGGACGCCCTTCTTTTCGCGGGAGTCGCCGGCGTTTGCTTCGTTGCCGTTGTCTTCTTCGAGGGCAAGCGGAGCGTACTGGTGCATGGCGTTACCTTCGGGGCGCTGCACAGAGAGCAGGTTCAAAGCGAGCTGGAGAGCTTCTTCCGGCATGTGGCTCATGACGCCCATCAGGTCCTGGCTGGAGTCACGGTAACCGATACCGCGGCTGGTGCCGTAGCCCAGCTGGTACAGGGACAGGTAGCGGCTCCAGTTCTTGGTGGTGTGGCACTGACGGGGGTTGTGGACGTTCACCATGGAGTTGAACGCTGCATCCGGAGTCTGCACCTGGATAGTAGAAAGGTAGTTCTGCCAGAACTTGGCCAGTTCGTCGAAAGCCTTGTCCACGTTCTTCAGGTCGCGGTACTTGGCGATGGCCTTGGCGGCAACCTTCAGGCTCTGTTCCTGACCGAGCTGGGTGCAGGTGCGGAAGGTCTTGCCTGCGGCAATCTTGCCAGCGTGGATCATGAGAGCGGCAATGTTGTCGCCACGGTCGCATTCGCTGTTGGAAAGTTCTTTGTTGGCGAGGCTGAGCGGAGCTGCCCAGGAACCCATTTCGTTTGCGCCGAGGAACACGCGGCGGTCGCCATCGAAGCTACCGACCTTGCAGTTAGCGGTCACATAGTTCACGGCAAAATCGCGCTTCATGTAGGCGTACTGTTCCAGCACCACGTGGCCGTCCTTTTCCCAGTGGCCCTTGAGGGTCATGGTCTGGGGAACCCAGTCGGCGTTGGTGAGCTGCTTTTCAGCTTCGAAATGGCTGAATTCATAAACCGGGATAATGTCCACTTCCTTGGCGGTCTTGTCGAGGTTGGTGACCTGGATGTCCTGGAGGAGAGTGTTGGAGCCGGTCGGAACGAAAATCGTCACTTGCGTACGGAGGCCTTCGCATTCGGCAATCCAGCGCATGTAAGAAAGACCCACGTGACATTCCCACTTCTTCATCTTGGTGAGGGTCGGGACCACAAACGGGGAGAACACGGTGTAACCCTTGGCGTTCTTCACACGGATATAGATGGTGCTAGCCTTGAAGTCAGAGCAGGGCATCTGGGCGATGTACTTGGTGATACGGTTCAGGGCGGGGTCGCCCTTGCAAACCAGGGTACCGCCGGTGGTATCCACGATACCGCCGAAGTTCAAAGTACCGACGTAGTTACACCACTTAATCGGGGTTGCCGGGGTGGTGAGCACGTATTCTTTCTTGGCGTCATCGAAGTAGCCGTACTTGGCGGCCGGGGCCTTGGAGGCGACCTTCTTGACACTCTTCTTCTGTTTTGTAGCCATTGTATCTCCGTGAGAGGGGGGTTAATAGAGGTTAGGGGTTAGAGGCTAGGGGCTAGAGACACCAGCCATAAACCACAAATTTTTTCATGACAAATATAGTTTTTAGTAAAATGTTCTCAAACAGCCGAGGGGTTAAAAAACTAGATCCTAGCCCCTAGATCCTAAATCCTAATCTTTCTTCTGGTTGAAATTCTCAAAATCCCGGTTACCGAAGTTGATGTAGAAGTAGCCGTCCAGCTTCTTATTGCGGATGGGGTCCCGCAAAATGCCGATAGCGGCACGCACGTACTTGAGTTCCACCAGAATGTGGTCCCGGCTCATGCAGTTGAGGAAGGGACCTTCGGGGTAAAGGGTGGGCCTGGGTTCTTCGGCGATCATCTTCTCGAGATTCTCGATTTCCTGCACCAGGCGGCGCTCGTGGGCCTCCAGGGTGCGGATAAGTTCCTTGTTCTCGGCACCGTAGAGGAAGGCAAAACCAAGCGTCCTCGGGTCGTCGTTGAACCCGGTCAGATGCTTGAGGACCTCCTTGCGGAGGGTTTCCTTCCCCTTCTCGGTAATGCTGTACATCACGCGTTCGGGGCGATTGCCGTCTTTTTCGGCACGGCCAAGGATACTTCCATTCTTTTGCAGGGTGGTCAAGCGGTTATAGACCGTAGAGGTGCTGATCTTTGCCCAGCGGTCCAGCTCGCGGACCCGAATCTCCGTAATGATGTCATATCCGCTGCGTTCCTTTTCATCAATCAAGCCCAAAAGCACCAGGTCATAACGGTTCATCAAAATTCCTTCGTTTTAGCGCGATATTATTCGCACGTGTGATTATTCCAACTTGGAATATATACAAAAAAAAGCACAAAGGTACAGAGAATTGTAAAAAAAGACCCTGATTTTGCGAAAATATTAGTTTACAAGGTTGAAAGGACAGATTTAATTGCACATTTTGCTGTACATCTCACTTTTCTGTTCAGGAGTGTACTTTTCGTCGGCTGTTCCTTGCGCCGTCATATTGAGCATATCCCCTTCGCATGTGGCAAACATGGTCATATCCGTTTCGTCTGAAGCCGCCGCCATGGTTCCAAAAACGGTGAGTAAGGCAGCTGTTTGCATACATTCCTCTTCGCTTTGGGCTTTACCTTCAGTAGCAATACTAAACCACAGGTCACCGTTGTCCTTGAATTTGATAGTTACATCAACTGAAGAATCCGCTTCAACTGTTTCAAAATGCCATTCATCGTCATCTAACGAGAATGTACAATCCATTTTCTGGTCTGGCACATACCTGGTCACATCCATGCCCGTGGAACCCGACGACAGGTCTCCGGAACCGCCCCCAAAATCACTAAACCAATCATCTCCCCAGCCATCATCAGGAAAATCGAAGGATTCTGAACTTGTGCCACCGCCCGTGGAACTGCTACTTTCTGAACCTACATTAGCCGAGCTGCCTTTCGCTGATTCCTTGTCTCCAGTCTGGTTAAACCCGGGAATATTCGAAAGATCATCATCACCGCGGGAACCCTTGTCTGGGCTGGAAACGCTCTGGGAGCAAGCCCAGAACAGGACTAAGCAGGAACAGGCCAAGGCGATTTTCAACAACTTCATAACAAACCCCTCTCTAACTTAAATCAATATATATAAATCCTGACAAATTCGTCTATATGGGATTGTCAATATCCACAAATACCGCCGGAATCCCCAAATCAGCCGTAATTTTTTGAGCCAGGGCCCGAACTCCGAAGACCTCGGTCCGGTGGTGGCCGCAGGCAATGAGGTTAAAACCAGCCTCTTCTACCGCAATAGGCACGTTTTCCTTGATTTCGCCGGTCACAAATGCATCGCAGCCCAGGGCCATGGCCTCTTCTAGGCCAGAAGCGCCGCTCCCGCTGCAGATGGCCACACGGCGGATCTTGTCGGAGCCGAACATGAAGCTGTTCTGGACGCCTGCAGGAAACGCCTGGGCGGCAATTTCCAGAAAACGCTCCTTGGAAACAGGCGTGCCCCACTCCCCCACCTGGCCCACGCATTTTTCACCTTCTTGCATGAAGCCTTCCACCACATTAAGTCCCAAGGCCTTGGCAATCAGGGCGTTGTTCCCGATTTCGGGGTGGCCGTCCAGAGGCAGGTGAAAACCGTAGAGGGAAATCCCGTGCTGCATAAGCTGGTGAATACGCCTGCCGAAATGACCTACCGGAATCTTGGAATCCCCGTTCCAGAAGCCATTTGGGTGATGGACGATGATTGCATCCGCACCCTCTTCGATGGCGCGCTCAATCAGGCGGTCGCGAAAAGAAACGCCTGTTACCACCTTGGTCACCTTGTCAGAAGCCTCTACACAAAGTCCGTCAACGCAGTAATCCTTGAACGCCGCCGGAGTGAGCAAACGGTCTAGCCAACACGAAAAATCCTTCAATTCCATAAAAGCCTCTAATAGCAGTCTCTACTGAATATATAACAAAAAATGCGAAAAAACGAGATTTTTCCGAAAAATGTAACCATTTGTTATCACCGAAAGTGGCCGTAAATTCCTAGAAATCACATTTGCGGATGAAGAGGAAAAACGAAATAGAAAGATCTTTCGACGAAAGTATCGCCTATTTGCTGAGAAAAGGCCGGGAAAAGCATGGCCACTCCCAGGACCTCGTCGCCCAGGAAGCGGGCATCAGCCGGGTTACCCTAGGGAAATGGGAGCGGGGCGAAAAGACCCCGAATTCCTTTGATCTGTACAATGTGCTCAATGTCCTCAAGTGGGAACCTGAAGATTTTTGGGCAGAACTGGGCAAGCATTTTGAACCGACGGCAAAGCCCCTGCGGATTGCCGCCGAACGGACCAAAATAAAAGCCTATATCGAACAGACCAAGAAAAAAAGGGCCTAGTAACGAAACGAAAAGGAAAATCCCCCGCGTCGGCGAGGGACTTCTTGTGCTTCAAGTTCCGGTTGTACTTTGTCTTGTCGCGGACCACCCTGGTCCGTAACGTGGCTCCGTTCTGGGAGCCGTCTATGCGTAGCGCTCGCATTCTTGCGCTTTCTGTTGCGGCATCGGCAACCTTGCCCGCCGCTTTCGCTCTGTTTTTAGCCATAGAAGCCTCCTTAAGGGGTAAATATAAATTCTTATATTTACATTGGAAAGTCACATCACATGGATTTTTTTATGAAAAATTTTTTTATTCTTGCAACCTTAACTGCATTATTCATCGCTTGCGGTGATAGCAATTCTTCGTCAGCAACGGATAACGATATTTTATCTTCATCTGAAGATAATTCTATTGATTCGTCCTCAGACGATAAAATTGGGAGTTCGTCGTCGGAAAACAAAAAAGAACAAAGCTCTTCTTCAAGTATCCAAGAAACAAGTTCTTCTGTCAGCGAAATAGAATCTTCATCATCAGCAAACAACGAGCCAACTTACAACTTCAACGATGATGAACTCGTCATAAAACAAATTCCAATATTTGACAAATTTGAAGGAAAACCTTTTTACTTTACAACTGAACCAAGATGCACTTATCGGAATGGAACTTTTTCAACCAATCCCGATATGTCCGATTACGCCTATTTTTACGACATTTCAAAAGATACTCTTACAATGTCTCTAATAAAACTACATAAAATACTTGCCGGAAATTACGAAGACTTGCAACTCAGAGAAACATATTATGGTCAAAACAATACTATCAACGGAGAATGGGAATATCTGTGTTATCTTAGTTTAAACAGTGGAACATCTGATTGCCCACATAATTTCAAAATAATTATTACATCGGATACCATTTACAATATTCACTCCATCAACCAATCAAAGGACAAAAATATATTCGAAATTATCGGAAAAATTACACATGTTGATCTAGGATATTTCGAGGACCTGAATTCTGCAGAACGATCCACAAAATATGCAGAAAATGGTATCACCATAGATTCCTCTGGAGCAAAGACTTTAATAAACATTCATGACAAGGGAATCATATCTATTGACGAAATAGCTACCAAAGTTATAAACAACCACGAAACAATATCTACAAAAATAGCCTTGTCAACAGACAAAAAAGAATGCATTTTAACATCTGAACGCACCCCTGTTAAATCGTCAAAATACTGTTCCGAAGAATATCTTCCCTATCTTGAAATAGATGATTTTGATGGATATGTCTCAGCTTACACAAAAGGCAATCAAGAAGAATTTGACTCCTGCCTAGAGAACCTATTTAATTGAGTTTTGATTTAACGCAAAATATTCGCCGTCATGGATTCAAACGCCTGCTGCTTGCAGTTTCGGGCGGTCTAGATTCGATTTGCCTAGCGCATTATTTTATTTGCAATAAAGAGGCTTTTGGCATTGAATGGCTAGGGATTGCCCATGTGCATCACGGGCTGCGGGTCGGAACTGCCGACAGGGATGCTGCATTTGTGGAGTCTTTCGCCCGCAAGTATAACGTTCCATTTTTCTTAAAAAAGTTGGATGGCGAAGCCCTAAAAAGTGCCGAAGGCTCGCTGGAAGAAAACGCACGAGACGCCAGGTACAAGGCGCTGGAAGAAATATTCAACGAGACAGAAGATTCCCGCCTGCGCGGGGATGACAATAAGGACGTCATCGTGACAGCGCACCATGCAGGCGACCAGGCGGAAACCATGTACATGCGACTCCATCGCGGAACGACCCTTTCGGGACTCCGGGGAATCCAGGAATTTCGCATTCTTAGCAATAGCCAGGGCGTTGCGGGGCTGGCGTCTGAAGCCCCGCTAGAGGGGGTGATGGAAGACCGTGCAACGGGCTGCAATCAGGGGGAAACCTCCCCCACCTCGCGCCTATTCCGTCCTTTCCTTTCTGTCACCCGCGAAGAGCTTCTCGCCTACGCCCGCGAAACAACCTTGAATGGGTGGAAGACGAGAGCAACGCCGACGTGAATTTTGCACGGAACAGGATTCGGCACGAGATGTTGCCTCGGCTGGAGCGCGAATGCCCCGGTGCGACGGCTCAACTTTGCCGGATTGCCGCCCTTGCGGACAGGGCGTACGGGAAGGTGATGGAGGTGTGCGAGGGGCTATTCGGGACATGCCTGCGCGAGGATGACATTCCTCATGTCTCAATCATTCTGGACAAAAAGAAGTTCCGCAAGGTGCTGCTAGCCCACGAGAACACTGACCTTTCCGAAATGTTTCGGCTGTGGCTTTCGGAGAAGGGCCTGCGCTTTCCTATCGGGTTCTTTTACGATCCGAAAGAGCCTGCCTGCGTCAAAATCCCCCACCACGCCGTTTACCGCAGGCGCGCCATCGTAAAAATCGGCCAGTCAGTCCGAATTTGCGAATTTGACAGCCCCGAAGAAGCCGAGATTTTTGTATCTTGCGGAAAGAAAAATAAAGGATTATAATGAGCCAACCCAAGAAGCCCACCTCCCCTTTCAAGAATCGCAATTTTATCATCGTCCTTGTGATGCTTTTGATGCTGTTCGTGATGTTCCCCCTCACAGGGAAAAGCAGCGAACAGGACATGACCCGCACGGAATTTCTCGCCATGATGGGAGATTCCACCAAGGTGATTACGGAACTTACGCTCCAGAAGACCCCCGACGGCATCATCATCGAAGGGGCCTACCAGATGAGCCCCGAAGAAATCGCCAAGGCAAACGAACAGCGCAGCGCCCTCGC
>JAFVTX010000004.1 GCA_017503015.1 Fibrobacter sp.
CACCATCCAGCTCCCTGAAGGTGTCGAGATGGTTACCCCGGGTGACACCGTTACCATCCACGTGAACCTGATCGCCCCCATCGCCATGGAAAAGCAGCTCCGCTTCGCTATCCGTGAAGGTGGCCGTACCGTTGGTGCTGGTTCCGTAACCGAAATCATCAAGTAATCAGGATTAAAAATGCCTAGAGAACTCATCGTGCTCGAATGCACAGAATGCAATCAGCGCAACTATGATTGCGACAAGAACAAGCGTCTTCACCCCTCCCGCGTGGAGTACAAGAAGTACTGCCGGTTCTGCCGCAAGCATACCGTTCACAAGGAATCCAAGTAAGGAATTCGGAATAGGTCGGTAGCTCAATTGGTAGAGTCACGGTCTCCAAAACCGTTGGTTGGGGGTTCGAGTCCCTCCCGACCTGCTCGCTTCCTCAGGAGTCATTATGCGTAAGATCCAGCAATATGTGAAAGAGTCTATCCAGGAATTGAAGAAGGTCACCTGGCCTACTTGGGAAGAACTTAAAGGATCAACTCTCGTGGTGATGCTCTTCAGCGTCATTATGGGTTGCTATATTGCCGGTCTCGATGTTGGTCTCTCTTGGGTTATCGACAAGATTATGGGGAGGGGCTAGCATGAAACGCTGGTACGCCATCCATACCTTCTCGGGTCAAGAAAACAACATTAAAAAGCACATCGAGCAGATGATTGAGCGCGAAGGCGTTCAAGAAAAGTTCGGCCAGATTATCGTACCGACGCGTGAAGTGGTCAGCAATGTCCGCGGCAAGCGTCGTACTTCTGTTCAGAACCTGTTCCCTGCTTACATCATCATTGAAATGGAGCTGGACGAGCTCACCCAGCACCTGGTGTCGACCATCAATGGCGTCACCCATTTCGCCGGAATGACCCGCACAAGCCGGGTTCCCATTCCGCTTCAACAGAGCGAGGTCGATCGCCTTCTGGGAGTCAATCCTGAAGACACCATCGAAGGCGAGATCCAAATCCCGTACACTATTGGCGATAATGTCTGCATCAAGGAAGGTCCTTTCAAGGGCTTTGTGGGCGTCGTAGATGAGATTATGGAAGACAAGACCAAGATCAAGGTCATGGTTTCCGTTTTCGGTCGTTCTACGCCTGTGGAACTCGGCTTCAACCAAGTCGAATCCACTGACGCTTAATGGTACGGTTTTTGCAACGGAGATAACACAGTGGCAAAGAAAATCACAGGTTATATTAAGCTCCAGATTCCCGCCGGCGCCGCTAACCCGGCTCCCCCGGTAGGTCCCGCCCTTGGTCAGAAGGGTGTGAACATCATGGAGTTCTGCAAGCAGTTTAACGCTAAGACCCAGAACGACAAGGGAATGATTATCCCGGTCGTCATTACGGTCTATGCGGACAAGAGCTTTACCTTCATCACGAAGGTATCGCCGGTCCCGGCCCTCATCAAGAAGGCTGCCGGAATCGAGAGCGGCTCTGGTGAACCCAACCGTAAAAAGGTTGCAAAGATCACCAAGGCCCAGGTCCAGGATATCGCCCAAAAGAAGATGCCGGATCTAAACACAATCGACCTCGAAGCCGCTATGCGCATGGTTGCGGGCACTGCTCGTTCCATGGGCGTCGAAGTGGTTGACTGAGGCAGGTAATTCACCGTTACGTATCTGACAGGAAAATTTCATGTTCAGAGGAAAAAAATACAAGAAGGTTGCAGAAGCTTTCGACCGTAACAAGGCTTATGGTCTGAGCGAAGCAATCGAAATCCTAAAAAAGTCCGAGGTGAAGTTCGACCAGACGGTCGAAGTGCACTTTAACCTCGGTGTGGACCCAAAACATTCCGACCAAGTGGTTCGTGGCACGGTTGTGCTGCCGCATGGTACCGGTCGTCAGGTCCGCGTTCTCGTGTTCTGCAAGGACAACAACATTGAAGTTGCAAAGAACGCAGGCGCTGACTATGCTGGCGGTGCTGACTTGGTTCAGAAGATACAGGAAGGATGGCTGGAATTCGATTCCGTCGTTGCTACTCCCGACATGATGCCGGTGATTAGTAAGGTGGCTCGTGTTCTTGGTCCTCGTGGTATGATGCCTTCTCCCAAGGCCGGTACGGTGACCGTTAACGTCGCCCAGACCGTCAAGGAACTGAAGGCCGGTAAAATCCAGTACCGCGTTGACAAGGGCGCCAACGTCCACGCTCCTGTAGGCAAGCTCTCCTTCAGCGTCGAACAGCTGGCCGAAAACGCCAAGACCGTTATCGACTCTGTGGTGAAGAACAAGCCCCAGTCTTCTAAGGGCACATACATCAAGAGCCTCACTCTGACGGCTACGATGGCCCCGGGCATCAAACTTGATATGGCACTGACGCGCTAGGAGGAACCATGAAAGCTGTAGTTAAAAAACAACAGACCGTGGACGCTCTCGTCGAGTCGTTCAAGGACGCCACCGCCGTCTATCTGCTCAATTTCCAGGGCATCACTGTCGAAAAGGACAATGCCCTGCGTAAGGCTCTCGCTGCAAAGGGCGTTAAGTACCACGCTGTGAAGAACACTCTTCTGAAGCGCGTGCTCGCTGCCCTCAAGGTTGAAGGTCTCGACGACCAGCTGACCGGAGCTACTTCCGTGATGGTTGGCTTCGAAGATGATCCTCTTCTGCCTGCCCGCGAAATTGAAGCATTCCACAAAGCAAATCCTGATTTCTTGGTCGCCAAGAGCATTTACCTCGACGGTAAGCCCATGCCTGGCTCCGAAGTCGTGAACCTCGCTAAGATTCCTGACCGTAAGGGCATGATCGCTATGATCGTCTCTATGGCTCTTGGTCCTGGCTCCACGATTGCCGGTCAAATCAAGACCCTCCAGGAAAAGCTGGAAAAAGAATCGGGTTCCGAAGCCGCAGCTCCTGAAGCTGCCGCAGCACCGGAAGCTTAACAACAAACCACAAACCAAAACTTTTAAACGGAATAATCGGAGAAACACATCATGGCAACTGATATCAAGGCACTGGGCGATCAAATTGTTGGTCTTACCCTTCTCGAAGCCAAGGCTTTGGCTGACTACCTCAAGGAAACTCACGGCATCGAAGCTGCTGCCGGTGGCGCCGTCGTAATGGCCGCCGCTGCTGCTGCCCCCGCCGAAGAGAAGACCGAATTCGACGTAATCCTCGTCGAATGCGGCGCTCAGAAGATGAACGTCCTTAAGGAAGTTCGCGCTATCACCGGTCTCGGCCTCGCCGAAGCCAAGAAGGTCGTCGAGACTGCTAACAGCGTCATCAAGGAAGCCGCTCCCAAGGCCGACGCCGAAGCTCTCAAGAAGAAACTCGAAGAACTCGGAGCAAAGGTTACCCTTAAGTAATGCTCTCAGTTCTTTGAACTGCTCTTGCCAATCGCCTGCACGTAAGTGCGGGCTTTTGGTGTTTTTATCTAATCAGGCCCTTCACCGGATGAGGTATTTCTAATGACAACGGAGCGAAAGAGTTATTCCTCCAACAGATTCCAGCTGGAACTTCCGTACTTGATTGAAGTCCAGAAGGCATCGTACGAGCAATTCCTTCAGGCCAACATTCCCCAAGAAAAGAGGATGAAAGTCGGTCTGGAGCGGGTCTTCCAGGACATCTTCCCGATTACGGACCAGAACGGTCTCTATTCCCTGGAATACGAAAAATACTATTTCGGCATCCCGAAATACAGCATCCCTGAATGTCGCGAGCGCGGGCTCACCTACAGCATGGAGCTCTACGCTACGCTGGCCCTCCGCATTTTCGAAAAAGATGGCGAAGACCGCAAGCTGAAGGAAGAAGTCAAGAACGACGTCTTGATTTGCGAACTCCCCATCATGACCGAAAACGGCACCTTTATTGTGAACGGCGCCGAACGCGTGGTCGTGTCCCAGCTGCACCGCTCTCCCGGTGTGAGCTTCGACGAAGAAATGCAACCCAACGGTCGTTCCGATTACAAGAGCCGTATTATTCCGCACCGCGGCGCTTGGGTGGAATTCAACACCGAAGGTGACATCCTTTACCTGATTATCGACCGCAAGAAAAAGCTTGCGGCTACCGCCATGCTCAGAAGCATCGGTTTCGAGACCACTCAGGATATCTTGAACCTGTTCTACAAGAAGACCGAAGAAGTCTCCGTGCAGGACCTGGCCAACGAACTTGACGAAAACGGCAAGTCTGTGCTTATCGACCGTATCATCTTCAACGACGTGGTGGATTCTTCTACCGGTGAAGTGATTGTCGAGGCCAACACCGTTATCGACGACAAGAAGCTGGAATGCTTGCTCGAAAACAAGGTGGACAAGGTCGTTCTCCTCTCCAAGGAAGAAGAAAACCTGCTTATCCACTACACCCTGGCTGCCGACAAGACCAAGTCCAAGGGTGAAGCACTCCGCGCTATCTACTCGGTAACCCACCAGCAGCAGGACGAAGCTCCTAACGACGAAGCTGCACGCCTTTATTTTGAAGGCCTGTTCCTGAACGACCCCCGCAAGTACGACTTGGGCGAAGTGGGCCGTTACCGCTTGAACAACAAGGTTTATACCTCCGAAATCCAGGGCATCCTCAAGAACGTCTCTGAACAGTTCAACATTCAGGACCTGAAGATCCCGAGCCTCTCTACCATGACCATGAGCAAGGCCGACTTCCTTGCCATTATCGAATACATGGTGGGCCTCTATGACGGAGCCTCCGGATACGCCCTGGACGATATCGACCACTTGGGCAACCGCCGCACCCGTTCCGTGGGTGAACTTTTGGCGGGCCAGATTTCCGTGGGTCTTTCCCGTATGTCTCGCGTCATCCGCGAGAACCTTTCTCTCCATTCCGACGAAGAACAGACCACTCCTCGTGACTTGGTGAACACCCGCATGGTGTCCTCCGTGGTTCAGTCCTTCTTCGGTTCTTCTCAGCTTTCCCAGTTCATGGACCAGATGAACCCGCTTTCTGAGCTCACTCACAAGCGTCGTCTCTCTGCTCTTGGTCCCGGTGGTCTTTCTCGTGAGCGCGCCGGCTTCGAAGTTCGTGACGTTCACTACACCCACTATGGCCGTCTGTGCCCCATCGAGACTCCTGAAGGACCGAACATCGGTCTTATCAACTCCCTGGCTTCTTTCGCCGTGGTGAACCACTTCGGCTTTATCGAGACCCCGTACCGTATCGTGGGCCTTGTGGAATTTGCCGATGCCAATGGCAACAAGTGCATGTTCCCCGAAGAAAAGTGGCACTTTGGCATTTTCAAGGGCTTTGTCCATGACCCCCACCTGTTCGTGCAGCTGGAACTCTCCAAGAAGGAGATGGACGATGTCCGCATGAACCTGGACAACCGCCAGCGCGACCTGTTCGACAGCTTTGTGAACAAGGTGTTCCAGATCAAGGACGCCGAAGGCAATGTCTCTTACTGCAAGAACGGCTTTGTGCTGGACAGCTTTGACGGCAAGCCCGACTATGTGCAGAAGGGCTCTGCGGTTGAACAGATTGTTTCTGACTTTATCACTTACTTGACCGCCGACGAAGAAGATTCCTTCAAGGTGGCTCCGGCTTCTACCGAGCTCACCGACGACAACCGTTTCAAGGAAGAATACGTTATCGTCCGCGACAAGAGCGAATACCCCCACCTGCTCCGCCAGGATAGCATCGAAATCGGCGATACCGAAACGGACCACATCGACCTTATGGACGTGGCCCCGATGCAGATCGTGTCCGTGGCCGCAGGCCTTATCCCGTTCCTGGAACACGACGACGCCAACCGCGCCTTGATGGGTTCCAACATGCAGCGCCAGGCCGTGCCTCTGCTCCGTGCCGAAGCTCCTGTGGTGGGAACCGGCCTCGAACGCCGTGCCGCCCTTGACTCGGGTACCGTGGTTCGCGCCAAGCACGACGGCAAGGTGACCTTCGTGGATGCCCGCACCGTGACCGTGCAGCGTGGCAACATGGTGAACGGCAACTTTGAGCCTCTCACCGGCCTCGGCGAAAACTTTGAATTCCTCGGCAAGGATCCTATCGACAATTACGTGCTCCGCAAGTTCGAGCGCTCTAACCAGGATTCCTGCATCAACCAGAAGCCTATCGTGAACGTGGGTGATTTCGTCAAGGCGGGCGACGTGCTGGCCGACGGCGTTTCTACCGACCACGGCGAACTGGCTCTGGGTAAGAACATCTTGATTGGCTTCCTCCCCTGGAACGGTTACAACTACGAAGACGCCGTTATCATTTCCGAAGAGCTCGCCATCAAGGATACCTTTACATCCATCCATATCGAAGAATACGAGCTGGAAGTTCGCGACACCAAGCGCGGCCCCGAAGAGCTCACCCGTGAAATCCCCAACGTGGGCGAAGATGCGCTCCGTAATCTGGACGAGAACGGCGTGATTCGCGTAGGTGCCGAAGTCAATGCCGACGATATTCTGGTGGGTAAGGTGACGCCCAAGGGCGAAACGGAACTCACTCCGGAAGAACGCCTGCTCCGCGCCATCTTCGGCGAAAAGGCCGGCGATGTCCGCGATTCTTCTCTCAAGGCTCCTCCGGGAATGAAGGGCGTGGTGCTTGAAACCCGCGTCTTCAGCAAGAAGGACAAGTCCGACAAGAAGAGCAAGGAAAAGGATGCGGAAATGATCGAAGAAATCCGCTCCAATTTCCAGACCCAGATCGACAAGATCAAGGCCTCTTGCCGCGAACACCTGTTCGAACTCCTGGCTGGCAAGGCAGCTGGTAAGGTGATGGACAACGAAACTCACGAACTCCTGATTCGTGAAGGCCAGATTTACAACGAACAGAACCTCGCCATGCTGGACGTGACCAAGGTTTCTCCGGCTTCCACCTTCGTGACCGGCGACGATGAGCTCCAGGAAATGGTGCTCTCCCTGGTGCTGGTGGCCCGCGACAACCTCGATACCCTGACCCGCACCATGGAAAAGGAAATCGACAAGGTCACCAAGGGCGACGAACTCAAGCCCGGCGTTCTCAAGAGCGTCAAGGTCTATATCGCCAAGAAGCGCTGCCTCTCCATCGGTGACAAGATGGCCGGTCGTCATGGTAACAAGGGCGTGGTCTCCAAGATCGTGCCTGTCGAAGACATGCCGTTCACCGAAGACGGTCGCCCCCTCCAGATTCTTCTGAACCCCCTGGGCGTGCCTTCTCGTATGAACATCGGTCAGGTGCTCGAAGTCCACTTGGGCTGGGCTGCAAAGACCCTCGGCTTCAAGGTTTCGACCCCCGTGTTCGACGGTGCCAAGTTCGAAGACATCTGCAAGGAACTGGAAAAGGCTTACCAGAAGAACCCCATTGTCAACTACGAAATGGATCCGGACAACAACAAGATTATCGGTAAGGCCAAGCTCTATGACGGCCGCACCGGTGAAGCCTTCTTGAACCCGGTCACCATCGGTTACATGTACTACCTGAAACTCGGTCACTTGGTGGACGACAAGATCCACGCCCGTTCTATCGGTAGCTACGCCCTCGTGACGCAGCAGCCTCTGGGCGGTAAGAGCCAGTTCGGTGGCCAGCGCTTCGGTGAAATGGAAGTGTGGGCTATGGAAGCTTACGGTGCCGCTTACACCCTGCAGGAACTGTTGACGGTCAAGTCCGACGACGTGACGGGACGTTCCATGGTGTACGACGCCATCGTCCACGGCAAGAACACTCCGAAGCCGGGTATCCCCGAATCCTTCAACGTGATGATTCGCGAAGTTCATTCTTTGGGTCTTGACATCGAGACCACTGGAGATAGGTAATATGTCTGAAGAAATGATTGAACAGACTGAAAATACTGGCGATATTTCCATACATCTCGCCGCTCCGGACCTGATCCGTTATTGGTCGTATGGTGAAGTGACCAAGCCGGAAACCATCAACTACCGCTCCTTCAAGCCCGAACGCGACGGTCTTTTCTGCGAAAAGATTTTCGGACCTGTCAAGAACTGGGAATGTAACTGCGGCAAGTTCAAGCGCGTGCGCTACAAGGGCGTTATCTGCGACCGTTGCGGCGTGGAAGTGACCCACTCCAAGGTGCGTCGCGAACGCATGGGTCATATCGAGCTCTCCATTCCTCTGGCCCACACCTGGTTCGTGAAAAACCAGCCCTGTGTCATCGGTGCTCTTTTGAACCTGAACACCAAGGACCTGGAACACGTCATTTACTACGAAAAGTACGTGGTGATCGACCCGGGTGACACCGACCTGGAAGAACGTTCCCTCATCGACGAAACCCAGTATCAGGACCTGGTTGCCGAAGGCCGTAAGTTTGACGCCAAGATGGGCGCTTCTGCCATCAAGCAGTTGCTGGACCGCCTTGACCTGACCAAGCTTTCCGAAGAACTCCGCCTGCAGGCCACCTCCAAGTCCAAGACCAAGCGCGACGAATCCGTAAAGCGCTTAAAGATTGTGGAAGCTTTCAAGAAATCCCAGATGGAAAGCTTCCGTAGCTACTACAACAACCCCGATGGCTCCAGGGATTCTGGCAAGGCTTGGCTCAAGGGCCTCGCCGAGGCCGTGGCCGAATTCAAGGCCGACTACGAATCCAAGCACGACAATTTTGTGCTGGCCGACGCCTACGAGGAATTCCGCAGCAAGTACAAGAACGAAGCCAAGTTGCTGGCCAACCAGCCTTCTTGGATGATTCTCGACGTGCTTCCGGTGATTCCGCCTGATCTGCGTCCCCTGGTTCCGCTGGAAGGCGGCCGTTTTGCCACCTCCGACCTGAACGAGCTTTACCGCCGTGTCATCAACCGTAACAACCGCTTGAAAAAGTTGATCGACATCCGTGCTCCTAACGTGATTTTGTGCAACGAAAAGCGCATGCTGCAAGAGGCCGTGGACCAGCTGTTCGACAGCGGTCGCCGCAGTGCCCGTGCAGGTGGCGCCCGTCCGCTGAAGAGCCTCGCCGAACTGTTGAAGGGTAAGCAGGGCCGCTTCCGTATGAACCTTCTCGGTAAGCGTGTGGACTACTCCGGCCGTTCCGTCATTGTGGTGGGCCCGGAACTGAAGATGCACCAGTGCGGTCTTCCGAAGCGCATGGCTTTGGAACTGTACAAGCCCTTTATTATCCAGCGCCTTGAAGAAGACGGTATCGTCTATACCCTCAAGTCCGCCAAGAAGTACGTGGACGCCGAACGCCCCGAAGTGTGGGATATTCTCGAAGAAATCATCGAGGACCACCCGGTGATGCTGAACCGCGCCCCGACGCTGCACCGCTTGGGTATCCAGGCCTTCTATCCGAAACTGATCGAAGGTAATGCCATCCGCCTGCACCCCCTCGTCTGTACCGCTTTCAACGCGGACTTCGATGGTGACCAGATGGCCGTGCACCTCCCGCTGTCTTTCGAGACCCAGCTGGAATGCCGCGTGCTCATGCTTTCTTCCAACAACATCCTGCACCCCGCTTCCGGTCAGCCTATCGCTGTGCCGGGCCAGGACATCGTGCTCGGTCTGTACTATCTGACCAAGCCCCGTCCGGGTCGCAAGGGCGAAGGCATGCACTTCTACGACCCCGCCGAAGCTGTTCGTGCTTACGAAAACGGTGTCGTCGATCTGAACGCCATCGTTTACCTGCGTCTCCCCGCCGGTCGCAAGATTTACATGGGCGCCCTGGAAAAGGATGCCGTGTGCCTGCGTGAAAGCGCCGACGACAATGGCAATATCGAAGTCTCCGTCAAGGCCGGTGAAAAGATTAAGTTCCTCACCCTGACAGACGTGAACGTGATCAAGACCACTGTCGGCCGTATCATCTTTAACGAATTTGTTCCCAAGGAGCTGGGCTACGCCAACGAAACCTTCGGCAAGAAGGTGATTGCGAAGTCCATCGACGATCTGTACCGCCGTACCGGTAACCGCGTGACCGTAGATTACCTGGACGACCTGAAGGCCAACGGTTACCAGTGGGCAACCCGCGCCGGTTCCTCTGTGGCTATCGCCGAAATGGTGATTCCTGAAGAGAAGCAGGCCATGCTGGATGCCGCCACCGAAAAGGTGAACCAGATCCGTGGCCTCTACGAAGACGGTGTGATTACCGACGGCGAACGCTATAACCAGATTATTGACGTGTGGTCCCGCACCACGACGGATGTGGCCAACAAGCAGTGGGATTTGCTTTCCCGCGACCGTGACGGTTTCAACCCCGTCTACATGATGGCCGACTCCGGTGCTCGTGGTAGCCGTGAACAGATTAAGCAGCTGTCCGGTATGCGCGGCCTGATGCAGAAGCCTATCAAGCAGCTGGGCGGTCAGGAAGTTATCGAGAACCCGATTAAGTCCTGCTTCCGCGAAGGCCTGAACGTGATGGAATACTTCATTTCGTCTCACGGTGCCCGTAAGGGTCTGGCCGATACCGCTCTGAAGACTGCTGACGCCGGTTACCTTACCCGCCGTCTCGTGGACGTGGGTCAGGACCTGGTGGTTACTGAAGCTGATTGCGGCACTACCCAGGGTATCGAAGTCTCCGCCTTCAAGGACGGTGACGATACCGTGATTCCTCTGGAAGAACGTCTGCTGGGTCGTGCTCCGATTGAAGATATCAAGCACCCCGTGACCGGCGAAGTGATTGTGAAAGCCGGTGAACTGGTGACCGAACGCGACCTGCCGAAGATCAGCGCTTCCGGTCTGGAACACATCACCATGCGCTCCGTGCTTACTTGCGAATCTCGCACCGGTGTCTGCGCCAAGTGCTATGGCCGTATGCTTGCCTCTGGTCGTCCTGTTGACCTGGGCGAGGCCGTGGGTGTGCTTGCCGCTCAGTCTATCGGTGAACCGGGTACTCAGCTTACGTTGCGTACCTTCCACATCGGTGGTGCATCTTCCCGTCTGACTGTTGAAAACAACAAGAAGGCGACTGTGGATGGCCGAGTGGAACTGGAACAGGTGGAAACCGTTGATCACGAAGGCCAGAAGGTGGTGGTAAGCCGCATGGGCGAACTGGTGATCTTCGATACCACAGGTATTAACAAGGGTCGTTACCAGATTCCTTATGGCGCCATCTTGAAGGTCGCCAACAACGATTCTGTCCAGAAGGGACAGGAAATGTTCGAATGGGATCCGTATAACAGCCCCATTATCAGTAACGTGGCCGGTACCATCAAGTTCATGGACCTGGTGGAAAACGCTACGTTCCGCGTCGAAAAGGACGAAGTGACCGAAGTCGAAACCTGGATTGTCATTAGCGACAAGCGCGGCAAGCGCCGCCCCGCTATCAGCATCGTGGATGCGGGCAACAACAAGGTCGGTCACTTTATGCTTCCCGACGGAGCTATCTTGACTGTCAAGGACGGGGATTCCGTGACCATCGGTCAGACCGTGGCCAAGCTCCCCCGTGCCGCAGGTAAGACCCGCGATATTACCGGTGGTCTTCCCCGCGTGGCCGAACTCTTCGAAGCTCGCTGCCCGAAGAACAAGGCCTTTATCGCTCCTATGGACGGTCTCGTTTCTTACGGCGACGATGTCCGTGGAAACCAGAAGGTTATTATTCAGATGGACGACAAGAAGGAGGAAGTGCTGGTTCCCCATGGCGTGCATCTGGCGGTCAATGAAGGTGACCGTGTCCGTGCTGGTCAGAAGATTAGCGAAGGTAGCGTGGACCCCCACGATATCCTCGACGTTCTTGGACCCGAAGATGTCCAGCGCCATTTGGTGAACGAAATCCAGGCCGTTTATCGCCTGCAAGGTGTGGCTATCGCAGATAAGCACATCGAATGTATCGTGCGCCAGATGATGCGTAAGGTTCGCATCGAGGATTCCGGGGACTCTGAACTGCTTCCGGGCGAAGAAATCTCCAAGGCACGTCTTCGCGCCATCAACGACCAGTTGATTGCGGCTGGCAAGACGCCGGCGACCTTTACGCCGATGCTCCTTGGTATCACGAAGGCTTCCCTCGCGACAGACAGCTTCATCTCTGCCTGCTCGTTCCAGGAAACCACCAAGATCCTTACCCGCGCCTCCATCGAAGGAAGCGTGGACCCGCTCATGGGCCTTAAGGAAAACGTGATTATGGGTCGTCTGATTCCGTGCGGAACCGGTGCCCGCCACCTGAGGAACGTCCAGGTGGTCGATGCCGATGCCGAAATGGAAGAAAGGAAACGCTTGCAAGCGGTACAGGCCGAACACTACAGCACCGATAGCGCCATCCAGATGCTGGATAACGAAATCGGCATTTCCGACGAGGAAGAAGGCGAGTAATTCGGTCCAGTACTTGAAAACTTTGGAAAAAAAACTATATTTGCACTCCAAAATCTAGGAGATTAATAGTGCCTACTATTCAACAGCTCGTCCGTAACGGACGCGAACAAATCAGCAACAAGACCGCTTCCGTGGCCTTGAAGTCCTGCCCGCAAAAGCGTGGCGTCTGCACCCGTGTGTACACCAGCACCCCGAAGAAGCCGAACTCCGCTCTTCGTAAGATTGCCCGTGTGCGCTTGTCCAACAAGATGGAAGTGACCGCCTACATCCCTGGCGAAGGTCACAACCTTCAGGAACACTCCATCGTGCTCATCCGCGGTGGTCGTGTGAAGGACGTTCCCGGTGTCCGTTACCACATCATCCGTGGCGCCCTGGATACCCAGGCCGTCAATGGCCGTCAGAACGGCCGTTCCAAGTATGGTGTCAAGAAAAAAGGTGCCGCTCCGGCCAAGAAGTAAGGAAGTAGAATATGTCTAGAAGAAGAAAGGCTCTCCATCGCTCTATCCTCCCGGATCCGCGTTACAAGTCCACTCTCGTTACCGAACTGGTGGGCGTGGTGCTCAAGCAGGGCAAGAAGACCATCGCTGAACAGATTGTCTATACCGCTCTTGAAAAGCTCGGCCAGAAACTCGAAGGTCCCGAGACTCCTCTCGAGAAGTTCGAAATCTGCCTCGACAACATCAAGCCCAAGGTGGAAGTGAAGTCCCGCCGCGTGGGTGGTGCCAACTACCAGGTTCCTATGGAAGTTGCTCCGGACCGCGCCAAGGCTCTCGCTCTCCGCTGGCTCCTCGACGCTGCCCGTAGCCGCAACGAAGCCAACATGGCTGACCGCCTTGCTGCCGAACTCGTTGCTGCCAAGAACGGTGAAGGCAACGCTGTCCGCAAGAAGAACGACACGCACAAGATGGCCGAAGCCAACAAGGCATTCGCCCACTTCCGTTTCTAATTCTTGTTTAGCACAGAATTATCCTAGAGAAGGGCTCGCTGTAAACAGCGAGCCTTTTCTGTTGTTTTTAAATTTGAAAAAAACGCAGCTTATTATGAACTTCAAGAAACTTGTCATTGCGCGCACCCTCGGGTGCGTTGTAATCTCTTTCCTGCTGACCCTCGACGCCTGTGGCGACGATTCCAGCAGCAGTATCGGTGATGCTAAAGAGCTTGATGGAGCTTCGCAAGAGAATTTGGTCTGTCGGGCGGAATGTGAAAAAGGCAAGATAAGGGATAATCGTGATGGACATATTTATGGGACGGTTCGTATAGGGGAACAGGTTTGGCTTTCAGAAAATCTTGTCTTTAAGGCTCATAACAGTGGTTGCTTTGATAATGATGAAAAAAATTGTAGCCAATATGGACGGCTATATACTTGGGCGTCGGCTATGGGACGGACCGAAGATGAATGTGGTGTTGAAAAGCTTTGTAATCAAGTAGAAGAACCATATAGAGGTATTTGCCCTGAGGGTTTCCACATTCCGAGCGTTGCTGAGTTCGAACAATTGTCTAAATATGTACGCGATTGTGGTAAGTCGGGTAACCTCTTTTTGAGTTTAGCTCACAAATTAAACGCATCGTTGCAATATAATTCGAATGAGTATATAGATGAATTTTCATTCGGGGCTTTTTTAGGGGGATATGGATATCGTACTATGGACGATACGGCATCAACATTGTGGCCGTCCTATTTGAAATTTATGGACCAGACGATTTTTTGGACAATAGACCAACTAGGGACGCCCAAACCTAATGTATATGCGTGGATGTGGTACATGTTCGTCGATTCAATGGAATCTAAGTCGTCCTATGATCGCAAGGATGAAGGTTTTTCCATTAGGTGCTTGAAGGACTGAAGACGAAATTCCTATATTTACAGCACAAAAATTTTCACACTAAACCAAAAGGCTAAAAAATGGCTTCTAAAATTAAATCCGTTGTTGCCCGCCAGATTCTTGACTCTCGCGGCAATCCCTCTCTCGAAGTTGATGTTACCCTCGAAAACGGCGTGAAGGGTCACGCTGCTGTCCCGAGCGGTGCTTCTACCGGCGAACGCGAAGCTTGCGAACTCCGCGACGGCGACAAGAAGACCTACTGCGGCAAGGGCACGCTCACTGCTGTGAAGAACGTGAACACCAAGATCGCCAAGAAGATCATCGGCATGGACCCGGCCAAGCAGACCGAAGTCGACGACGCCATGATCGCTCTCGACGGCAACCGCATGCTCAAGAACACCCTCGGTGCAAACGCTATCCTCGGCGTTTCCATGGCAGTCTGCTGCGCCGCTGCTAACGACGCCAAGATGCCTCTCTACCAGTACATCGCCAAGCTCCATGGCACCAAGAAGCTCACGCTCCCCTGCCCGATGTGCAACGTGATTAACGGCGGTGCCCACTCTAGCGCTCCGATTGACTTCCAGGAATTCATGATCGCTCCGGTTGGCGCCAAGACGTTCTCCAAGGGCCTCCAGATGGTCACCGAAATCTTCCACGCCCTCAAGGCCGTGCTGAAGAAGGCCGGCTTCGACACCACCGTCGGTGACGAAGGTGGCTTTGCTCCTGGCGTCTCCATCAAGCCCGCCAAGAACAAGTTCGGTTACGAAATCACTGGCGTGATGACCCTCGAAAAGGCTCTCGACGCTCTCAAGGCTGCAACCACCAATGCCGGTTACAAGTTCGGTACCGACATCAAGATCGCTCTTGACGTTGCTTCTTCTGAATTCTGCGACAAGAACACCAAGAAGGGCAAGCCGGAAACCTACACCTTCAAGAAGAGCACCAAGAAGACTGTCAAGTCTGCCGATATGGTGAAGCTCTACGAAAAGCTCATCGACAAGTACTCCATCTTCTCCATTGAAGACGGTCTCGACGAAGCTGACTGGGCTGGCTGGAAGGTCATGACCGACAAGCTCGGTGGTAAGATCAACCTCGTGGGTGACGACCTGTTCGTTACCAACCCGACCATCTTCGACGAAGGCATCAAGGCCGGTATCGCTAACGCCATCCTCATCAAGGTGAACCAGGTGGGTTCCGTGTCCGAAACTCTCGCTGCCATCAAGCGCGCTCAGAACGAAGGCTATGCTCCCATCGTTTCTCACCGCTCTGGCGAAACCGAAGACACCTTCATTGCTGACCTCGCCGTCGGTACCGCCGCTGGCCAGATCAAGACTGGTTCTCTCTCCCGTACGGACCGCGTTTGCAAGTACAACCGTCTCCTCCGCATCGAAGAAGAACTCGGCAAGGCTGCCGTGTACGCCGGTGACCCGCGCAAGGCTTGCAAGGCCCCTGCTAAGAAGGCCGCTTGCAAGAAGTGTAAGTAAGGCGAGTGTCGCAGAAACAAGTTTACTTGTTTCTATGACCGAGCCGCACGAACTGCGCTACGAAGTGGCGCCAGTGCTGCAAGAAGTAATTTCTTAAACCAATAGAACTTACTGAAAGAGGCGTCCCTATCAGGGGACGCTTCTTTTTTTATCTTGGTGGCGGAAGGTTTCGTTTATGAAAAAAGTGGACATGTGGTACAAGGCTGAAGGTTACTGCGCCGTAGAAGATTTTGAACTGGCAAGCTACCTGCTGTTTGAAGCCGGAGTGGCGACCCTCGAGGAACTGGACCCGAAGGCCGATGGCCGTACGGACTTTTGTTTTTATACCGACGACAAGGCCGAGCGGGACCGCATTGTAGGGGAGTTCCCGCAGTACAACTGGACGCTCAGCGAGGAACCTGCCAAGGATTGGGACAAGTGGTGGCGGGACCGTGCGCAGCCTGTGTCCGTTTCTCCCCATCTGTGGGTGCGCCCGCCTTGGGTGGAATTTACGCCCGAAGACCCTGAGGCCGTTGTGCTGGAGCTGGAAGCGAAGACGGCCTTCGGTACAGGGGAACACGATACCACCAGCAGCTGCGCTGCCCTCATGGAATCGGTGAATTTCAAGGGAAAGACGGTTTTGGACATCGGTACGGGTACAGGGATTTTGGCCATGTTTGCCCGGCGTCTGGGGGCAAAACTTGCGGTGGGTACCGAAATCGATCCGCTGACCATTCCCTGCATTGCCGAAAACTTTGAGCGGAACGGCTTTGGCACGAGCGATTGCGTGCTCGGCTTTTTGGATGCCTTCAAGGATGGAACAAAGTTCGATGTCATCCTCTGCAACATGATCCGCAGTGAACTCTGGCCGCTCCGTGACGACATTGAAGACTTGCTTGCCCCCGGCGGTGAACTGATTATCAGCGGCCAGCTTCTGACAGAAAAGGATTATATCCTCAAGTGGTTCGAAGAGGCCGGTTTCAAGGTAAAGCAGGAACGAATCAGTACAGAGTGGTGGAGCGTGCTTGCCCACTCTTAATGGTGGTGCGGCCTCTTTTTATTCCCGAACTGTGCGGCGCGACGCTCCTTGCGGGCGGAATTTTCCCAGCGGCCCTTTTCGCCGACCTTCTTTGGAACGATGGTGCCGGAGCGCTGCTCCCGCTTTTGCTGTTCCCGCTTGCGGTATTCAGCGTTGATTTCCCGTTCCTTGCTGGGGAAAAATTCCTTGCCTTCAGCCTTTGCGCTACGGCTTAAAAGCAGGCGCCCGATCTTGCCCAGCTTGAGGCGCTCCAGGGTGGCGCGGATTTGCGGGCGGTTCTCCGGAATGTACCAGAAGAAGAATTGCCTTTGGCTTTTCTTTTGCTCCGGAGTTTTCGCCACGTAAAGGGGCTTTCCATCGGGAGTCATTTCGGAGTAGAACATCTCCGTCGCGATGGTCATGGGCGTAGGCGTAAAGTCCTGAACCTGTTCCAGCTGGAACCCCAACTGCTTTGTCTCCAGGGCAAGTTCCGCCATGTCGGCTTCGGTACAGCCCGGATGGCTACTGATAAAGTAGGGGATAATCTGCTGTTTTTTGCCGATGCGCTTGCATTCGTCGTCGAAGAATTCCTTGAACTTGTGGAACAGCGTAAAGCTGGGCTTGCGCATGAGTTTCAGGACTTCGTCGCTGGTGTGTTCCGGTGCCACCTTCAGGCGTCCGCTCACATGGTAGTCGATGAGCTCCCGGGCGTATTCCTCGTGGTCCTTGCGCAGTTCAGCGTCATTGGTTTCTTGCAGCAGCATGTCGTAACGGACGCCGCTCCCGATAAACAGGTGCTTTACCTTCGGGTGGTTGCGCACTTCACGGTAGAGCTCCAGAATTTCCTTGTGGCGGGTGTCCATGTTGTCGCAAATCCTGGGCGTGAGGCAACTGGGTCGTGCGCACTTTTGGCAACGGCTCTGGTCGCGTCCCCGCATATTGTACATGTTGGCGCTTGGGCCGCCCAAGTCGGTGATGGTGCCGGCGAATCCGTCCATCTTCGTTATCAAATCCACTTCCCGCAAAATGCTTTCACGGCTACGGCTGGCAATGAACTTCCCTTGGTGGGCGTTGATGGCGCAAAAACTGCAACCGCCGAAACAGCCACGGTGGGTGTTGATGCTGAACTTGATCATGTCGAAGGCGGGTATGTTTCCGCGCTTCTTGTAGCGGGGGTGGGGCTCGCGGGCATAGGGATATTCGAAACTTTCGTCCAGTTCGCCGTATTCCATGGGCGGGTAGGCGGGATTAATCACCACGGTCTGTTCCGCCACATCTTGCAATATGCGGCGCTGGAACCATTTGTTGCATTCGATATCCACCTTGCGGCAGTTTTCTATCTGTGTGCGCTTACTGGCGAGGCATTCCTCGTAACTGGCGAGGCGTAGGTCTTCCCAGTTCTTGTTCTTGGGAACATTCCCCTTGGGCGCGAGGTATGCCGTCTGCGGAATGGAAGTCAGGCTGGAGAAGGGTACGCCTTTTTTTAGGAGTCGCACCATTTCTTTTAGGGGCTTTTCGCCCATGCCGTAAACCAGAAGGTCCGCTTGGGTGTCGAACAGAATGCTAGGCTTGAGCTTGTCGCTCCAGTAGTCGTAATGGGTCACGCGGCGCAGGCTCGATTCCAGTCCGCCAATCATCAGGGGCACATCGGGATAGAGTTTTTTCAGAATCTTCGCATAGGTGTAGGTCGCGTAATCGGGGCGGAAACCCGCCTTGTTGCCGGGAGTGAAGGCGTCGTCGCTGCGCAGGCGTTTTGCGGCGGTGTAGTGGTTCACCATGCTGTCCATGCCGCTACTAATGGCAAAGAACATTCGCGGGCGCCCCAGTTTCTTGAAATCCCGCAGGTCGTCGCGCCAGTTGGGTTGCGGGAGAATTGCCACACGCAGGCCCTCATGTTCAAAAAGTCTTGCTACTACGGCGTGGCCAAAGCAGGGGTGATCCACGTAGGCGTCTGCGCTGATGATAATTACGTCCACGTAATCCCAACCCAGTTCGTCTAGGTCTTCTTTGCAGATGGGTAAAAATCGTGGATCGTAATGGGGCATAGGGGTAAATCTAGAAAAGATGGTAGGGAGTGGCGAGTTGTGAATTATGAGTTGTGAGTAGAACTGACAACTGCTTGCTCTCAAGTTTCTAAGTACTTCGCCACCTGCTCCCGGACCTTGTTCCCCCGCACCTTGCCCAGTAAGATCTCGATATCTTCTAGAGGTGCCTCCATAAAGGCTTCGGCGCTCTTGTACTTGGAGAGAATTTTTACCCGGGTCTCATGCCCTACGCCTGGCATCTTGAGCCATTCCACTTCCAGGTCTTTCTTGCGCTTGCTCCGCTGGTAGGTAATGGCAAAACGGTGGGCCTCGTCGCGGGCGTTCTGCAATAGCTTTAGCGCTGGGCTGGTACGGTGCAGCACGATGCTCTTGCGGTCGTCGGGGAACACGATTTCTTCTAGCCGTTTGGCAAGTCCAATAAGCGGTAAATCCTGGTCGTGGCCCAGTTCTTTTAGAATCTGCATGGTGGCGTCCACCTGGCCCTTGCCGCCGTCGCAGACCCACAGGTCGGGCATGGGCGTGCCTTCGTCTTCGAGCCTGCGGATACGGCGGGTCATGACCTCCCGCATGCTGGCGAAATCATCGACGCCGGTAACCGTCTTGATGATAAACTTGCGGTAGTTGCTCTTGTCGGGCTTGCCGTTCTTGAAGGCCACGAGACTTGCCACGGTGTTGGTGCCGCTCAGGTGCGAGATGTCGACGCACTCGATACGGAAGGGAGTCTTTTTGAGGCCCAGAACTTTTTGCAGCTCAAAAACGCTCTGGTCGATTTCGCTGTATTTTTGCACTTCGGAGCGCATTTCCACCAGAATCATGTCGGCGTTGGCGCCTGCCAATTTCAGGAATCCTACTTTTTCGCCCCGCTGGGGGTTGGTGAACCGCACCTTCCGCCCGGCCTTTTCGGAAAGCGTCTGCTGTAGCAGTTCCGCATCTTCAGGAAGATCGATATCGGTGGCGATTTCGGCGGGAATCATGGGCACGTCCATGTACCAGGGCAACACCATCTGGCGGAAAATTTCGGTGGCGTCATCTTCTAGCTTGCATTCCAGCCGGTAGTGCCTGCGCCCCCGGAGGACCCCGTTCCGGTATTCGAAAATAACCGCGGCGGCCATGGTCCCGTTCCGCCGGAGCGTCAAGATGTCCAGCGAAAGGTTCGGGTCGCTGACGTCTGTCTTCTGGTGGATTCCCGTGGCCTGCAGGGCCTGGATGGCGTCTCGCCGCTTGCCCGCCGTCTCGAAATCCAGATTCGCGCTGGCCTCTTCCATTTCGCGCTGCCAGCGCTCCAAAAGGTCGTCCCGCTTGCCTTCTAGCAAGAGCTTTGCCTGCTCCACCTTTTCTCGGTAGGCTTCTTCGGAGATGAGTCCTGCGCAGGGGGCGTCGCAGCGCCCGATGTGGTAGTTCAGGCAGGGGCGCTGGGGCTTTGCTAGTGGCAGCTTCAGCTTGCATTCCCGAATGTGGAACAGCCTCGCCGAGAGGTCAATCAGCTGGTCTATCATGCGGGACCCCATGAAGGGGCCGTAGTACAGGTTGTCGTCCTTGTGGACCGAGCGGGTCAGGAACAGCCTGGGGAAGGGTTCCTTCACCGAAAAGGCCAGGTAGGGGAAATGCTTGTCGTCTTTCAGCAGCACGTTGTACTTGGGCGTGTGCTTGCGGATGAGGTTCGCTTCCAGAATCAGCGCTTCGGACTCGCTTTCGGTAATAATCCATTCGATGTCCCGGATGTAGGGGAGCATCAGTGTGGCCGCCCGGTGGCCCGTGTGGTCGGACCCGTCAAAGTAGCTCCGGACTCGGTTCTTGAGCACCTTAGCCTTGCCGATGTAGATGATTTTCCCCTGGGCGTTCTTCATGATGTAGACGCCAGGGAGTGCCGGCAGTTCCGCGAGCCGCCGTTCGATATGTTCGCCGAATTGGAGCATTATTCCGAAAATAGAAAATCCCCAAAAAACAATGCTTTTTTATTGTCCTTTTGTCAAATTTTTATATATCTTTTTATGGGGATGTTCCCCCTGGATTTACGGAGAAAAAATGAACCTGGAAAATCTGAACGTTCTTTCACAAAAGGTTGATGGCGTCTTGTCCACGGTACGTGGCCTGCGCCAAGAGGTTTCAAGCTTAAAGGTACAGCTGGCCGAAGCCCAGTCCGGCTTGCAAGACAGGGATTCCCTGCTCCAGACGGCCAATGCGAGTTTGGCCGAATGCAAGGCGGCTCTCGACGTGAGGGCGAACCAGGCCGCGGTCCAGGCGGAGGCCCTGAACAAGAAGGAACTGGCCCTCCAGGAACTGACCCAGAATTTGGAACAGGCAAAGTCTGACCTTGCCGCCAAGGAACAGCAGATTTCGACCCAGACGAGCGCCCTTTCCCAGAAAGAAACGGTCCTTGCGGGCAAAGAAGCCGAGCTGGCTGAAAAGACGGCCCTCCTTGCCCAGAAAACCGAGGAACTCGAAGAGAAAAACCGCCAGCTCGTAGCCAAGGACGAAATGCTCAACGAGCGGGACATGGCCTTGAATCAGAAAGATGTGGAACTGGCGGACAAGGCAACCCTGCTTTCGAAAAATGTCGAAGAGCTCGCCATGGTGAAGCAAGAGCTTGCCGAAAAGGACCAGCTGCTTTCTTCCAAGATTGTGGAACTTGCAGGTAAGGATACCGAGCTTGCAAAGAAGGCCGAGGAACTGGCCCAGAAAGACGAAACGATCCAGAACCAGGCCGAAGAAATTGCCGAAATCCAGGACAAGTTCAAGCAGCTTCTGGCCACCATTGAAAAGGAACTGGGCGCAGAATTCCCTGTGGACCAGTTCGTGGAAGGCGTCGAAGGAACGGCTCCCCGCGCCCCGATGGCACCTTCGGCAACGATTGCCACGGCGACAGTTGCTGCGTCAGCGGTTGCTGCCGACGATACCTTTGAAGAGCCTGCCCAGGAGCAGACGGAACTGAATTTCGAGGAACCCCCTCAAGAAGAACCGGCCGCTACCCTGACAGATGATTTCGAGATGCCGGTAGACGACCTTCCGCAAGAGGAACCCGTCGCTGACGAGACGGTCGCGGAACCTGCTCCGGCAGAGCCTGCTTTCGAAGAGTCCGCCGCCGAAGAACCTGCAAAGGCGGCGGAATGGTCGCCTGACCCGCTGTTACAAGAAGAGCCTGCTGCCGAGGAACCCGCTCCCGAGGAGCCTGCAAAGGAAGAACCGGCGGACGAGTTCGTGGAAGACCCGAGCCTCGGGCCTATCGTGGACATGACCATGTCCAGGGATGACGACGAAGAAGAGCTTCCGGAAATTCACGGGGCCAATGAAAAGGACGATGATTTGTTCGCGAGTCGGGAGGGCTCGCAAGGAAATTTTTTCGGCTAAAATGGCTGATGGACGATGATCCATTCGGCGTAGGAATGCGATAATGGCAGAATTGAATACACACAGACCGGTAAGCATAACGGTAGCCAAGGAAAAACTGCAGATCCGCACGGACCTTTCCGATAGCGACCTGCAGGAGGTCCTGGGCTTTATCGACGAACGCTTCGAAAGCTTCGGCAAGTACAACCTGGAAAATGCAAAACGCCTGGCACTTCTGGCGCTGGACTTGGGCCAGCAGCTCTTCGATGTCCGCAAGATGCTCCGGCAGGCAAAAGTCCAGATGGACCAGATGGACCAGCGGCTGAAGGAACTTTCGTCCCTCCTGGAAGAGGGGCAGGATTCTTCGGAAGACTGGAAGTAATCGGAAAACCCCGTTTTTGAACAAATTTCGGGGTTTTCTAAGATATTAAAAAAAACACTTGTTTTTAGTATCGCAGTTAGGTATATTATGGGCATAGGCATCCCACGGATTAACGCCCGATCTAACAAGATTATAAAAGCTCGTGGCTCTTGAGATTCAGTTTAGGCGCGCTTCGACGCGAAAAACAAAACCCCAAGGCACTGCTATCATTTCAGAATGAGTAGCTTCGAGTGTTCCACCGTGAGGGATGCCCTTTTTTTATTAGGTTTTAGGTGTCAATATTGAGTTATCCGTTATATTTTGGCGCCAAAGGCGCGGCTATAATAACTCACAACTCACCACTCATAACTCATAACTCACAACTCCATGTCATACGGTATTCTCTTTCTCGGCATTTTCTGGGGCTTCTTCTTTTTTGTACTTTCCATGGGGCGAAGAAAGGCCTCTCGTGAGGAAATGAAAAAGAGCCTTAAACGACGGCTCTTGGTGGGTTTTGCCCTCTTGGTTGGCATCTTGGTGTTTCTGTTCATTGCCCAACCGGGTGCCTGATTGGTCTTGTGACTGACTAACCGGGTTGTTTTTTTTATTTTTGTGCCACTATGGCAAAAATTCTCTTTAAAAAACAGTTATCTCCTGCGGTATTCCAATTCCGCGTCGAGGCCCCGCTGATCGCCCAAGAGCGTAAGGCCGGCCAGTTCATCATCCTCCAGACGAACAAGGACAACGGCGAACGCGTGCCCCTCACCATCGCCGATGCCGACACGACTGAAGGCTCCATCACCCTGATTTTCCAGACCGTCGGTAAGACCACCACCGAACTCTCCAAGTTCGAAGTCGGTGACGATATCCCGGTGCTCGTGGGCCCGCTGGGTTCCCCGACCCACATCGAGAATTTTGGCCACGTGGTTTGCGTGTGTGGTGGCGTGGGCATTGCCCCGATGCACCCGATCGTGCAGGCCATGAAGAAGGCCGGCAACAAGGTCACCATCATCATGGGAGCCCGTAACGAGAGCCTCTTCCTCATGAAGGAAGAAATGACCGCCCTCGCCGACGAAATCATTTTCATGACCGACGACGGCTCTTACGGCCGCAAGGGTCTCGTGACCGAACCGCTGAAGGAACTCTGCGAAGACACCAAGGGCAAGCCCGACATGGTACTCGCCATTGGTCCTCCGGTCATGATGAAGTTCTGCGCCCTCACCACCAAGCCCTACGGCGTGAAGACCGTCGTGAGCCTCAACAGCATCATGGTGGACGGGACCGGCATGTGCGGTGGCTGCCGCGTAACTATCGGCGGCAAGACGAAGTTCGTCTGCGTCGACGGCCCGGAATTCGACGGCCACGAAGTGGACTGGAACAACATGCTCCAGCGCATGGGCGCCTTCAAGCCCCAGGAACAGGAAGCCTTGCACCGCTTCGGTGCCAATGACGGCCACAAGTGCAACATTGATAAGATGGCTGACGCAAAGGCCAAGGAGAGCAAGTAATGTCTGAACATTTGACTCGTGAACAGTTGGACGCCGCCGCCAAGGTGGAACTTGAAAAGATTAACGCCCTCCCGAAGCCGCTCAAGCCCAAGGACAAGACTGCCATTCCTGCACAGCCGATGCCGCAGCTCGAACCCAGCTACCGTGCCCGCGTGATGGAAGAAGTGGCCCAGGGTTACACCGAAGCTCAGGCTATCGTGGAAGCTAACCGCTGCCTCGCTTGTAAGAACCAGCCTTGCGTCGAAAGCTGCCCGGTGCACATCGACATTCCGGCCTTCATCGCGAAGATTGCCGAAGGTGACTTCAAGGCCGCTATCGCCAAGATTAAGGAAACCAGCTTGCTCCCGGCAATCTGCGGCCGTGTTTGCCCGCAGGAACGCCAGTGCCAGATGAACTGCACTATGGGCAAGATGCACAAGGACGTGAACCAGGCTGTGGCTATCGGCCGCCTGGAACGCTTTGCTGCCGACTACGAACGCAACAACGGTGGCGCCTCTGTGCCGGCCGTGAAGCCCGCTACCGGCAAGAAGGTTGCCGTGATCGGTTCCGGTCCTGCCGGCCTGGTGGTTGCCGCCGACGTGCGCCGCGAAGGCCACGACGTGACCATCTTCGAAGCCTTCCACAAGCTGGGTGGTGTGGTCCGCTACGGTATTCCTGAATTCCGTCTGCCCAAGAAGATCGTGGACAACGAAATCGAATCTCTCGCTGCCATGGGCGTGAAGTTCGAGACCAACTTTGTGATTGGCCGTACCCGCAAGCTCAAGGACCTGATTGAAAAGGATGGCTTTGACGCCGTGTTCGTCGGTACTGGTGCCGGTCTTCCGCTGTTCATGAACATCGAAGGTGAAAACCTGGTGGGTGTGTTCGCCGCTAACGAATACCTGACCCGCGCAAACCTGATGCGCGCCTACGACAAGGAACATGCCGATACTCCAATGTGGCCCGGTAAGAACGTGGTCGTTCTCGGTGGTGGTAACGTTGCCATGGACGCTGCCCGTATGGCTCTCCGCTTGGGTGCCGAAAAGGTTCGCATTGTTTACCGCCGCAGCATGAACGAACTCCCCGCCCGTAAGGAAGAGGTTCTCCATGCCCAGGAAGAGGGTGTTGAATTCTGCGTTCTGCAGAACCCGGCCAAGATCCTTGGCGACGAAGCCGGCCACGTGCGCGGCATGCTCGTCGACAAGTACGAGCTGGGTGAACCCGACGAAAAGGGCCGTCCGCGTCCGGTCAAGATCGAAGGCGCAAGCTTCGAAATCGAATGCGACACCGTGCTCGTTGCTATCGGTAACGGGAGCAACCCGCTCATCAGCAACACCACGCCGGAACTCTCTGTCGACAAGAAGGGTCACATCCTTCTCGAAGATGCTGCCGCCAACAAGACCTTCATGGAGAAGGTTTATGCAGGTGGTGACATCGTGCTGGGTGCTGCAACCGTGATTCTCGCTATGGGCGAAGGTCGCAGAGCAGCTGCGGGAATTAACGAATTCCTGAAGAAGTAGTGGAATGTCATCCCCGCGAAGGCGGGGATCCCCTTTCGTTTCTTCTTCAAATCTTGGATTTGAAAAAAGATGGTCGTTCGGCCATCTTTTTGATTTTAGCTTCGGGGCCTGCCGTCTTGCTCTGCTCGCTTCTAGCTTCGGCTGGATTTGATAGTTTAATTCGCATCTTTTTCAAAACCTGATGTATTATAAGGGGATGGCTTTTGTGCCATCTTCTTTTTTTGCAAAGAGTCTATGAAACATCAAAAATTTTAAATTCATCTAGAATCCAGAATTTGGAAAGACGTTCTAATGCCTGGCTTACATTTTCTACTTTATGTCCATGAGATTTCTTGTTAGCTTGTTACTTGTTGTGGTGATTTTCGCCGGCTGTTCCGAACGGACGGACCGCATTGAAAAGAAGCTGGAAGCCTACCTTCAGGAAGACCTGAAGTTTATGGTGGCGGAGACCATAAAGGCCGGCAGTAGGGACGCCTTGTTGGACACGCCTTATTACCGGGTCAAGGACTTTAGGTTGTTTTCTGGGGCGGAGGCCGAGATTTACTCTGCCTACGCCGAAGTGGATTATTTTATCTACAAGGACATGGCGCTTCACGAGAAGCGGAAATACCGCTACGATGTGAGCGCCCGCCATTGGGACCGGTACTACAAGGTCCTGTTCTTCGGGGCAGATTCGTTGAAGAATTAAGTTTTGCGCCTCGGATCTGGCACCTTGAGCCTCGAGCCTCAAAGCGAAGTGACCCCTAGCCCCTAGATCCTAGTCCCTAACAACTAATTACTATATTAATCAACAAAATCTTCACACAGAGGGAAACATTTTGTTTGGATTATTTTCTTGCGATATCGGTATAGACCTCGGAACCGCCAATACCCTGGTTCACGTTGCAGGTCAAGGAATTGTAATTAACGAACCCACCGTGATTGCTGTAGATAGCAAGAACAACAGGGTTTCGGCCATCGGCTTCGAAGCCAAGAAAATGCTCGGCCGTACTCCTGGTGAAACCCGTGCCGTGCGCCCTATGCGCGATGGCGTGATTGCGGATTTTGAACTGGTGGAAACCCTTTTGCAGACATTCATCAAGCGGGTGCAGAAATACCCCCTGTGGATGGTGAAACCTCGTGTGGTGGTCGGTGTGCCCAGTGGCATTACCGAAGTGGAAAAACGTGCCGTGATTGACGCCGCCAAGCAGGCTGGCGCCAAGGAAGTCCACCTGGTGCACGAACCCATGGCTGCTGCTGTGGGTATGGGAATCCCTGTGGAAGACCCTGTTGGTAACATGATTGTGGATATTGGCGGTGGCACTTCTGACATTGCCGTGATTGCTTTGAACGGAACGGTCTGCAACGCTTCTGTGCGCGTTGGCGGTGACGAAATGGACGAAGCCATCGTGGGCTACCTGCGTAGGATGTACAACTTGCATGTGGGCGAAAGTACTGCTGAACAGATCAAGATACAGATTGGTTCAGCAAGCCCTCTGGAAGAAGAACTGACTATGGAAGTTCGCGGTCACGACTTTATTGCGGGTATGCCCCGTACCATGACCATCAACAGCACGGAAATTCGTGAAGCCTTGAACGAACCTGTGACCGCCATTATCGAAGCGGTGAAACAGGCCTTGAGCATGACGCCTGCAGAACTTTCTGCTGACATTTATGACAAGGGCATTATCATGACTGGCGGTGGCTCCCAGCTTCGCGGCTTTGATGAACGTATCCGCAAGGAGACGGGCCTTTCTGTAAACGTTATCGACGAAGCTCTGGTGTGCGTCTGCAAGGGTGCCGCCCGCATTCTCGAAGATTTGGACAAGTATCGTCCCGTATTGATTGCCTCGTCGAACTAGCCCAACTGAAAACGGTCCTCGATGCTTAGAGCGTTCCGCTTTATTGTCGGTTTGTTTTCGCAGAAGCATGGCATAGTCGCCTTTGCATTCTTTCTACTGCTAGGAATCTTGATGCGTCAGGCCCCGGAGGCCACGCAGAAGAGCGTCATATCGGCGGCTCTCGCTTCCGTGTTTTATCCGGCGCAGATGGTAATTTCGTCGGTAGATGAATTCCGTTCAGTGGCTCATGAAAATGAGATGCTGAAAGAGGAAAACGCAAGGCTCCGGCAAGAGACGTACTATGCCAGCGAAGCCCTGCAAGAACTTGCCCGACTGCATACGCTGGTGCGCTTTGACGACAAGTGGGACTATCCCATTGTGACCGCGCGTGTGGTGGGCCATAATCCCGGCCGATTCCTAACGACTCTTGTCATCAACCGTGGAACGTCAAGAGGTGTCAAGGAAGATATGCCGGTGTTTTCTATGAACGGCTTGGTCGGGAAAGTTTCTAAGGCTACTCTCACTCATTCCAGAGTGCAACTTTTGGTGGACCCGAATCTTAAGTTGTCTGTACTGGAACGCAGGACACGGGTGGTGGGCTTCTTGGAATCTGTAGATGGACGAACCCTTTCGGCTATGATTCCGACACACGCCGGCGTGAAAGTGGGGGATACCCTGATTACTTCTGGCCTTGGCGGAATTTTCCCGAAAGGAATCCCGGTGGGTACGGTGACCCGGATTCGCCCCTCTGACTTGGAAGTGATGCAGTTGATGGATGTTGTGCCTTTCCAGGAATTTTCTTCTTTGGAAGAGGTCTTTGTGATGGGCAAGGAACCGGAATGGGTTGTGCAGGAACTTTTAGATGAATAGCTTGAAGTGGATAAAAGTTCTGTTGGTGTTTATCGTCTGCTTTATCTTGCAGACGACGGTTGCTGAATGGATTCAGCTGTTTGGAGCAAGTCCCGATATTGTCGTTATCATGATCGTGTCCATCGCCATCAAGTTCGGGCCTGCGGCAGGGTGCTTCTGGGGATTCTTTGCTGGATTCACCCAGGATGTCTACGGACCTGCGGAATGGCTTGGTGCCAACACCATTTCCATGACGGTGCTTGGATTCTTGGTGGGCCAGCTTGAAGAAAGGTTCTTGACATTGAACCTGCCCATGAAACTGGGAGTGCTCGGTTTTGGATTCTTTGTGTGCGACATGGTTTATTTCTTCTTGACGGGGCTCGAAAAGGATGTGGTTACCAACCTGTTCTTTTCCAAGACCCTTCCGGAGTGTGCCTACACGCTGTTTGTTGCGGCCATCTATTTCCACTTGTCTATCGGGAAAAAGAAAAAGGTCCATGTTTAATAAGTCCGATAACGAGAGTGTTCAGAATCGGAACTGGAACGTGCTGGTCTATATGACCGCCGTATTCGTTCTGTTTGTCATTCTATTGTTTCGGCTTTATTCCTTGCAGCATACACACTATGACGAAAATTTCCAGCGGTCGGAGAACAACCGCCTGCGCCGAGTGGAACTGGTGGCCGAGCGCGGTTTTATTTACGACAGGAACGGCGAGGTTCTGGTGCGCAACAGGCCCTCTTACCAGATAGCCTTGCAGGCGCTGAACCTACCTCGGAAAAAGGCAGACCGGGATTCCATTTTTAATACGTTGCTCCATATTGTGGACAAGGACGGAAAGAGGATGTTCGATTCCCTTTCGCTGGATACGGCATTCCAACGGACTCGCTGGATAAAGAACAGACCTATCCGCATTCTGGAAGATGCTTCGCCGGAGCAGGTCTCCATTATAGAGGAACATTCCGAAAAATTGCCCGGCGTGGTGACCCTTATCGAATCCAGGCGGGCCTATCCTTACGGGACACTTGCTTCCCATGTGCTGGGCTACACCAGCGAAATTTCCGAAGAGCAGCTGAAGTTGCCGGAATACGAAAATTATTCCCAGGGAGACCGTATTGGCCAAAAGGGGCTGGAGCAGTTTTATGACCAGGAGTTCCGCGGAACAAACGGTGTGAAGGTGGTGGAGGTGAACGCCTCCGGTCGTGAAATCAGCCAGGTGAAGGGGGTTGATAGCAAGGCTCCCATACCGGGACTCCATCTGGTATCGACTATCGACCTGAAATTGCAGAAGGTGGCAGAAGAGGCCATTCCGGATACGGCCCGAGGTGCTTTGGTGGCCATAGATCCCCGTAATGGCGAAATTCTTGCCATGGTGAGTTCGCCTAGGCTGGACCCGAATATTTTCTCCTTGAAAAAACGTGAACGCAACAAGGGATGGGCTCAGGTGGCCCTGGATTCCCTGCGGCCATTGACCAACCGCGCCATTTCGGGAACTTACCCGCCGGCGTCTGTGTTTAAGCTGGTAACAGCCGGAGCGGGGCTGGAGTATGGCGTGCTTTCGGAATTCAAGCATTATCCTAAATCTTGTACGGGCGGTTTCCAGTATGGAGCCCGCTACCAGAAGTGCTGGGGAAGCCATGGAAACCTGAATGTGGTGAACGCCATCCGGCTCAGTTGCGACGTGTTCTTTTACCAGGCCGGTCTCGACATTGACATGACCCGCATTAACGAATTCGGCAGGCGTTTCGGCCTAGGAGAAAAACCCCTGGGCGTAGATATTCCTGGCGAAAAGGCGGGATGGCTTCCGGATTCGGTTTCTTTCAACCAGCGGAACAAGCGCTTGGGCTGGCGTTGGGCCAGGGGGCTTATCCTGAACTTGTCCATTGGGCAGGGCCAGATTGTGACGCCCTTGCAGCAGGCGGTGCTTGTTGGGTCTCTTGCCACCAACAAGGGCGTTTACAGGCCGCATTTTATGAAGGAGTTGCGGGATAGCGAAGGAAACGTGGTCCGAAAGTATGAACCCGAAATTGTTCGCTCTGGAAAGATGAAGGAATCTACCCACCGTATTTTGATGGCTGCCATGGATTCTGTGGTGAACCACCCCGGAGGAACAGGTAAGCGCGGCCGCGTGCCCGATATCCGCGTAGGGGCTAAGACCGGTTCTGGCGAATGGAAGAAGGGCGAAAAGACCCACGCCTGGTATGCGGCAGTGGCCCCGCTGGACAATCCGGAAATCGCGGTAGCCGTGATTATGGAAGCTGCAGGTGGCGGTGGCGCCGTTTCGGGCCCTATTGCCCGTAAGGTGCTGATGGCCTACTTTGGGAAGGAGGACAAGAAATGAGTTCCGGTCGTTTTTTGGACAAGTCCCTGAAGGTGGACTGGTTCTTTCTTTTCTTGACCCTTTGCCTGATGGTCTGTGGTGTGTTGCTGGTTTATTCCGCCACCAACAACGAGAAGGTGGTCTTTTACGAGACTTTCTGGTTTAGGCAGATTATTTACTTTGTTTGCGGTAGCGCCATTGCGGCGGGCATTGTCTTTTTGCGTCTGGATTGGCTCAAGAGGATGGTGGTACCCATGTATGTGGCGGCATTGATTCTGCTTGTCGTGGTGCTGTTTTTTGCCGGTGACGTAGTGAAGGGCGCAGGCCGCTGGATTGACTTTGGCATATTCAAGCTGCAACCCTCGGAGTTTGCAAAGATCGCCTACCTGCTGACCATATCCTATTGGCTCTCCAGGCATCCGGTGAGCCTGTTCAAGCTGAAGAGCTTTGTTGTGCCCATGCTTTTGTTCATTGTGCCCTTTGCCCTAGTGTTGAAACAGCCAGACCTGAGTACGGCCCTGGTGTTTATTGCGGTAACCTACGTGGGGTTCTTTTTTGCGGGACTCACTTTGACGGACATGTTCTTGCTGGCAAGTCCGCTCCTTTCGGTGCTGTTCTCCCATTCCCAGACGACTATGTTTCAGGTGCTTTGGGGACTCTTGATTTGCGCGGTGGTGTTCTCCCTGGTGCGTCGCCGCTTGCCCAAGATTTTGACTGTTTTGTTTTTGGTGGTGAACATCTTTGCGGGTTATGCCAGTTCTATGGCCTGGAACATGTTGCAGCCCCACCAGCAGAAGCGGGTGAATACCTTTTTGGACCCCATGAGCGATCCTTTGGGAGATGGCTACCAGGTTTTGCAGTCCCTGACGGCCATCGGTTCCGGAGGCCTTAAGGGCAAGGGTTTTGGGCATGGTACCCAGACCAACCTGGCCTTCTTGCCCGAAGAACATACGGACTTTATCTTTAGCGTGCTGGGGGAACAGTTCGGCTTTATAGGTTGTGCCGTAATCCTTGTGCTTTATTTCTTGTTCCTCTGGCGGGCCACCTCTACCTGCAAGCTTTTCTCGGACCCCTTTATCACCTTGATTACCATGGGGGCCTCTACCATATTCCTTTTCCATATTCTCGTGAACATTGCCATGACCATAGGGCTTATGCCCGTGACGGGGCTTCCCTTGCCGTTCCTTTCTTACGGAGGCTCCTTTGCCCTTACCTGTATGGTTTTGGTCGGTGCGATTCTTTGCATGAGGTTCCAGGGCCATCGCCAGTAATTATATTTACGGCATTATGGCTACTATTCCTACCCTCAAAGACAATCTGGTTATTGAAAACATCTGCCCCCAAATCGAAGGGGGGCGCTTTATGCTCAAGCGTGAGCCCGGTGATACGGTGACGCTTACGGCGGATATTTTCCGTCACAGTCACGAGAAGTACGACGCTGCGATTTTCTACCGTCACGTGTCCAAGAAAAAATGGGAAAAGGCTCCCATGCACTTTGTGGATAATGACCAGTGGGAAGGTTCCTTTACCGTCAACAACATCGGTTACTACGAATACAAGATTTGCGCCTGGACCATTGAACCGAAGGATGTTCCTACCGAGTCCCCCGTGATGAAACTCCGTGTGGACCCTACCTACAGCCGTGTAGGCACCTGGTACGAGATGTGGCCCAAGAGCCAGGGCACCGACCCCAAGAAGAGCGCTACCTGGAAGGACTGCGAAAAGCAGCTAGACTACATTGTGAATCTCGGCTTTGATACGGTTTACCTGGTGCCGATTCACCCGATCGGTGTTACGAACCGCAAGGGCGCAAACAACGCCTTGCACGCCAAGGTGGACAAGAAGGGCAAACCCATTGAACCAGGATGCCCCTACGCCGTGGGTAACAAGAATGGTGGCCATTACGACGTGGACCCGGAACTGGGTACCATGAAGGACTTCGAGCATTTTGCAAAGACCGCCCGAGACAAGGGACTTCGTCTGGCGCTGGACATTGCCCTCAACTGCAGCCCTGACCATCCCTACGTGAAGAGTCACCCGGAATGGTTCTACCACGAACCGGATGGCAGCATCAAGTTTGCGGAAAACCCGCCCAAGAAGTACGAAGACATTTACCCCTTCGACTACTATAACGAAAACTACAAGGCCCTGTGGAAAGAAATCGAGAACATCATTCTGTTCTGGGCCGACAAGGGAATCGAAATTTTCCGTATCGATAATCCCCATACCAAGCCTTTCCCCTTCTGGGAATGGCTCATTGCCGACGTGAAGGAAAAACGCCCGGAACTGGTGTTCCTGGCCGAAGCCTTTACTCGCCCGAAAATGATGCACCGTTTGGCAAAGTCCGGCTTTGACATGAGCTATACCTACTTTGCCTGGCGGTCTGCCAAATGGGAATTTGAGCAGTACCTGAAGGAACTTACCCAGAGTAACGCGAAGGAATACATGCGGGGCATTTTCTTCCCGACGACTCCAGACATTTTCCCGAAGTACCTGGCCTACAAGGGCCCCAACGCCTTCAAGCAGCGTTACTTTTTGGCGGCTACCCTTTCGAGCCTTACCGGCATGTACAACGGCTACGAGCTGTGCGAAAATATCCCGAGTCCTATCAAGGAAGAACTGGCCGACAGCGAGAAGTACCAGTACAAGGTTCACAACTGGAGCGGTCCGGGTATCCAGGACTTTGTCCGCCGGGTAAACACCGCCCGTCAGGAACATGCCGCCCTGCAGGAATACGACAACCTGGAATTCCACTACGCACAGAACGACCAGCTGATGGTTTACTCCAAGAAGACCGGCGACGACATTATCTTGTGCGTGTGCAACATGGACATGGATAACCCCCAAGAAGGCCTGGTGGAAATCAACATGTCAAAGCTTGGCATGGCCGAAGACGCCTTCTACTTTTTGAAGGACGTGATTACCGGAGACAGTTTCGTGTGGCGTGGCAGCAAGAACTTTGTGCGTCTGGACCCGGCCCGTGCCCCCGGACACATGTTCATTGTGAAGAGGATATAAAATCGCGGGTGACACCCGCATCAATGAATGTGGAGTGTGGAATGTGTGATGTGAAATTAATCATCTCACACTTCACATTCCACATTTCACATCTCTAAAACGCTTGGTATATCTTGAATATGGCGAGGATTTTCCCGATGATGGCGGGGATTCCCGGACACAAGAAGCAGAGCATGACGCGGGTGACGCGGTTTTTCCACCAGTGCTTCACCTGCCAGATGTCGTCGGCGAGGGTTTCCATTTCCTGGACTCTCGGCGGTCGCATATAGACCTGGGTGAGGGCGGTAAAGAACCCGACGCCGATAAGCGGTGTAAGCCCTGTGAAGGGCGCCATGACCAGCGCCACTAGAACTGTTAGCGGGTGACCGCCAGCGATGATGGTGCCCAGCATGGCGCCGCCGCCGGTAAGCATGGCCCAGTGGAGGCTCAGTTCGCCGGCCTTTTCGATGCCTGCCTGGTAGCCGATGTAGATGATGCTTGCCACGATGGCCACGGGGATTGCCCAGCCGATGATTTTCCAGATGGGGGAGCCCTTGGGGATAACCGTGATGGATTCTTCGCTGGGGAGTTCCTTGTTCTCGCTGATGATGCTGGCGATTCCCTTCACGTGACCGGCGCCTACCACGGCCACCACCTTGTTTCCAGGGGCGGTCTTGATCTTGCTGGCCAGATACTGGTCCCGCTCGTCAATCAGGACCTTCTTTACTTCGGGGAAGGTCTTGCCGAATTCCTGCATCATGGCACTGAGGGAATCCTGTTCCTTGATTTTGGCCAGTTCTTCTTCGCTGACCTGAGTCTTGTCGAAGATGCTCCCGAACAGGCCGCCCAGAAGACTCAGCTTACGGTACCAGGGGGTGCATGCCCAGGCCCGCTTCAGCGTAATCTTGATATCCCGGTCGGCAAGGACCACGGGGATTTCGTTTCCTTCGGCCTCGTCCACCGCCTCTTTCAGTTCGGCGCCTGGCTTGACTCCGGTCTGGGCTCCCATGCGCTTTTGGTACGAGCCTAGCACCAGGTTGGCGATGAGTGTGGCGAGCTGCTTGTTCTTGATGACGGACTTCAGGTCGGTGTTTTTCCAGCGGTCGGGGTCCTTGAGGGACTGCATGCGCCCGGCGTCCAGTTCTACGCATACGGTGTCGGGTTTTTCGGTTTCGATGGTCTCCCTGACCAGTTCCTTGGAAACCTGGGAGATGTGGGCCGTGCCTACAAGGACGATTTCCCTGTTGTCGCCGGTAGATATCCGGTAGATGTCCGCATTTTCGCTCATAATGGGCGAAAAAATAGAAAAAAGGGGGGTGCTGTCCGCAGGAAATGCCTAAAAATGCAAAAAAAAGGTAAAAAGAGGATTTTTCAAAAAAAAATGTGTATATTTGAAAGGGTTATTATTTTTTCGGAGGAAAATCCTATGAAAAAACTATTGATGGGTGTTTCTTTTTTGGCAATGATTATTGCCGGTTGTGCAGGTACGGTTTCGGACGATCCCGAAAAGATTGACAACGCCTTGGTGGGTTTTACATCGTGTGTGCAGAGTTCTCGTTGGAGCGAAGCCCTGGACTATGTAACCACGAGTGAAGCCAACGAAATTAGTGATGGCGATGAATTCAAGGAAGAATACAAGCTGGCTGCACGCCGTTTGCCTCTTTCGACTCTCCGTAAGGCGGGCTTGAAGGTGGATGGCAAGGGCCGTTTGGTCGGTATCAAGGACGCCATGGACGAAGCTAACGAACGCTACATCGTTTCCGAAGAACAGGCCAAGGTGGGCACCAACCTGGAAGAAATGGAAAAGGAGCATATCCGCCGCCGCCTGGAAGAAGGCCAGCGTGTTTTGAAGCAGGAGGAGGAAGCTGCTAACCAGGAACAGGAAGACATCGTGTATTCCAATAAACTGACGGAAGAGGAAAAGCGCAAGTATGGCAGTACCCGCGACCTACAGGCTCCGGAGCAGTTCCAGGACGAAAATACGGAAGCTGCCGAAGAAGAAGTCCACGGCGACTACGAATCTGACTAATTTTTGACAAATTAATTTTTAGGTTTCCCTCGACTGTTGTCGGGGGATTCTTGTAAAGAGACATGAAACACTTATCGATTCTTTTATTTGCCCTTGCCTTGGTGCTCGTGGGTTGCGGGGACTGGGGAACTGATGACTCTGATTACGGTTACCAGGCAAAACTCCATTTCCACTATTATTACGGGCAGGACTGCTCCTGGATGGGGGCCGATTACCTGTGCGGCGATGCCTATTCCCTGTCGCCTTCTTTGACGGTGTCCGTGAAGGTGGACTGGAACGGGGATGCTACTGTCTACTATGACGGATACGGCCCCTACTATTTCTGGAAAGACGAGTACGATTACGCTTACGACCGGCATTATGGCGAATACTATTACCAGTTCAACCTGGACGGCAATTACAGCCTGACCGTTTACGATTCGGGCGCCGAGGTCATATACGCTGACACCTATACCGGGGTGGAACACCACTATTTCTACGACGTGTGGTGAATGTGAAATGAAATTAGCTCTTGCTTCTCTGCTCTTTTCGATTCTCTTTGTTGCCGTTGCCATGAAGACTCTTTCTGGTGGTGGCAGGGACCCTTTTTTTGTAGACACATCCATTGCGCTTTCTCGTTATGAACCGATGCTTTCTGCAAATCAGACTATAGGAACAATGGATGATTTTGTTCGAAAAAGAATGAACTTTTTTGACGATTCTCTTTCAAAAATCCTAGATTCTTTATCGAAAGGGAAACTTGATGAACGGAATTTACTAGAATTACTCAATATGGAATCCAACGTGGCCCGACATAAGATGCTTGATTCCGCCCGCCTGGTTGCAGGGGCGAAAATACAGAATGTCTATGAACAATTCAATAGTGTGGTTGCTTCATTTGGCCAACAGCATGGTTTTGAAATTCTTTTTGGTACGGCCTCAAATTTTGTGGTATATGGAGCGAAGGGGAAAGCGGACAAGACACGGGACTTGCTGCGGTATATGGGGGTGAAAGATGAATAGGCTTGCAAATGTCTTTGCCTTGGTTGCACTGATTCTTTCTGCCGTTGGAATCATTTACTGTATCTTTGTCCATGAAACATCTGTTCGTTATGGATTTATCAATACCGAAAAGATGCTGAATACCTTCGTAGAAGCCCAGAAGGTGAGGGATCAATTGCTTGCAGAAGAATCTAAGTGGAATGATGCTGAAAAAGTTATAGAGGATTCTCTCGCTACCTTTGAGGAACGGTTGAAGCTGGAATACGATACGGCGTCTATTGAAACAAAAAAAAGGTTAAAGTCGGAGCAAACACACCGGATAGAGGAACTTGGCCGGTTTGAGCAGGCGAAAAAAGACGGGTTGCAGAAAATGCAGTCAGAGTTAATGGCCCCTGTTTATGAGAAAATAAATGGATCTCTTGCGGAATATGCCAAGGAACATGGGTTAGATGTGGTATTTGCGTCCAGTAATGGCAGTATAGTGTATGGGGACGGTTCACGTGCGGACTTGACTGAGGATTTTGTTCTCTTTTTGAACAATAAATATCAATGATTGCGACTTTTGTGACAATGGCGAGAAATTGGCTGATGGCTGCTTTGGTTGCCATTTCTCCCTTGTTCGCATTGCAGGGAGGCCCTGTTCAACCTGACTACATGCAGTTCGAACCCTCTGGAATGAAGGACATGGTAAGTCTTCAAACTGGGAACTTTGCATACTCCATACCTCTCGGAGAACTGCCTGGACCTTATGGGGGCTATCCACTAAGTTTATCTTACCACGCTGGAATTTCTCCCCAACAAGAGGCTACATGGGTTGGACTCGGTTGGACCCTTTCTCCGGGGAGCATAAGCCGCGATATCCGTGGAGTTCCTGATGACCAGTTCCATGGTGGAACTTTGGGGTATGTATATCGTTATTCTGCTATACAGACGTGGAACCTAGAGACGAGTTGGACCATAGGTGTTGTAAGTATTGGACAAAATGTTTCCAGTACGGGTGGAGTAGGATTTAGTGCGACCGTTGGACCGAGAATTTCAGGCGTTGCCGGCGTTGGGTTTACAGTTGGGACAGAGGCCATAGGGGTGGAAGGAACCGTCGGTTTCAAAGATGCGGCGGGTTTGAACATAGGTCTGATGCTCTCGTCAAATGGAATTGCTTCGGTGAGGATGGGAACATCAATCGGAGGCCGAAACGTCAAGGTCTCGGCAGGAGTTCAGTATTCTACGGGAAGCGGGGCCGCATACAGCGTTGGGTTCGGTGATGCCCATGGGGTGTCAAACGTGGGCTTAAGTGCAGGCCCGTCGGGAATCAGTACATCAATGAAATCGGGACCGATATCGACGGGAATGAGCAGGAACGGTTCCAGTGTTTCTGTCAATGGAAGCGGTTTGTCCGTTTCCAATGCCTCAGCCAAGGGTGGCGTGCGGACATCTAGTGCCGGTTTCCCCATTGTGGTTCCCACGTACGTGGGCGTTTTTTCGTTAGGTTTTGGCCAAGCTTTACATGAGTACCATTTGCGTTCCGCAACTTCGGACTACGTTTACGGATACATGTATCAGGCTGGCCCATCTATTTTGTCCGATGGACAGAATAAAATTTTCGGGCTGCCCGTTGCGATGGCGTCCCAGGGAGGTTCGTCGGGAAATATTCCGTGGAAATGGACCATGAAAGGCCGGACTTTGGAAAGTTTGGGTGAAGATGAAATGTATCCCTCATATGACATGTACACGGTATCTTCCGAAGGTGTTTCTGGCACTTTTCGTCCCTTTACCCGCGAGGAACACCGTTTACACAAAATTGTGAGTAACGAGAAAACTACAAGCAGTGAAGTTTTTGAAGATTATTCAGTCTTGCTCAAGGATTCTACTGACGGATGGCCTTATGGGAGTGAATTTGAAGAGGCCACTGGGGGCTCTGTTCTAGCCAGGTCGCAGAATCACGACTATGAATCTTACCGACAGTGCATACATAGCGATAGTTGCTCCCCGTATGCTCTTTATTCAACCCGTTTCCGGAATGAAGGAAATAGGTTGGTTTTCCGGAAGAATACGGAGTCTGACGATACCCTTACCACGGGGATGAATTTCTTGTTTGTAGGGGAGGGTGGTTATTACGAAAGTGAGCCTTTCGAAGGGGCGAAATCCCGCGAGCGGAGGAAAATTTCGGACATCTTGCTAAAAAGGAAATTGGATAGTTACGATTACGCCCTTTATGGCTCCCGGAAGATTGAACCAATTCTTGAGGATAATAGCCCTGTGGGAAAACTTAAGGGTTTCGTGATAACCAATTCGGATGGGACTCGGTATTATTTTGAGCAACCTGTAAGATCTTACCTGAAAGTGGATTATTCTATCAATCAGGAAAAGGGAACTCCGATATTTGTTGATTTGAAGGGAGACGCCTCTGATGATTTCCTTGATAGTTTGGTTAGTGCGGTTAGGTCGTTCCTAGATTGGAGCGTAGAAATGGTGAATCCATCGCAGGCGGTGGAGAATACACTCAACTATGTCTTTAAGAAGGGCTCCCTTGATGAGAAGTGTAAGTCTGGATATGAATCTGAAAATAATGCGCTGTTCTATACCTATCAGGTGAACATGAACCCTTACGCCACACAGTGGCTGCTTACTGAAATCCGTGGTGCAGATTTTATTCAGCTTGGGGACTCCGTTGCGGATAATGTTGGCTACAATGTCAAGTTCCATTATACGGAACCTTCGATTTACCGGTGGCGAAGCCCCTTTGCAAGGCCAGGCCTGGATGCTGTGGATTTGCCGAATTTCAGGATGCCCAAGAATGGCTATACGCCGGAAGGTTGTGATTCCCGTATGTATCAGGCCGGATTCGGGGTAAAGGAATATGTCTATTTGAAATCAATTGAGACTTCAACGCACAGGGTGGAATTTGAACTGAATGACCCTGCAACTGAAGAACGTGTAGACGGGAAGGGCTGGGATTTCAACTACAATGACAAATCGAAAACCATGCCCATAGTTGTTCAGGCTTCGATTTTGTCTAGAGCCAGTGTGGTTTCCGAAGAAAGCGCTAGTCTACCCACTGGAAATGGTTCCCAGCAGGCATTCACGAAGCAAAAAATCAGCATTGTCCCGGAATATCTTTATACCAACATGAAGTTGCCCGAAAGACTTTTAAGAATGTTCCGCGGTAATGCGGCTATAAAAGTAACAGGGATGCCCTCGGTCAATGCTCCGACAATTTCGTTTATGGTCCAGGATTCGGTTTTGTACCAGATGCCTTCGGAAATCACCTTTGCAGTGGATTCAGTGGGCCAGTTCGAGGAATCTCCCGCCGATGAATACGGGTATGGACTATACAGGCTTCGCATCCGCCTTGTCGGCGACTCCATTTACGCGTATCGCTATGCAAAAAGCAACAGCGATATGGACAAATATAATCACGCCACTGTGGTCTTTGGGGAAAACGGAAACTATGTTTCTCATCCCCTCATAAACTGGAGCGATCTGGTTTTTGCGGGTGATTCGAGTGATCCTGCAGAAAATCAGATGCGTTACTTGAAGAAGATATCGTATTTTAACCGTGGTGATTCGACACCCTACCGTGAATTTGAGTTTGGCTATGATTATTCCCTGCATCCCAAGGCGTTGAATTCCTACTGTAAGGGGCGCTATCCTGCAGACAACGGACAGGTTGAGGATTCTCCGGATTATGCGGGCCTTGGAATATGTGAAAGTCAGAATAGCGGGAACCACCTTTATGGCAAGCTTTCCCTGAAATCAATTACGGAAACGGACTGTCAGCACGGAAAATGTTCCAGTCTGCCCCCGTTCAAGTTTGAATACCATTCGCCGTCCCTCACTTCAACGCGGCTGTCCACAAAGAACAGTTGGATGAATTTGTCGCAGAATTTGACTTATGCAAGCCCCGAAGATACGGTCGGGACGAACCAGTTCCCGGATAGCTATTATGAGAATATTACCGATTTGGATGCAAGTATTATCGCCTCTTCCAATGTTGTAGATGATTGGGGGTTCTGGAACGAGCGCGCAAATCCAGAAAACCACAAGGTTTGGCAGGATTTTGCCGACTATGGTGCGTCTGCCTGGAGCCTTTCGCGGGTGACGGAACCTGCTGGGGGAGTTGTAGAGATTGATTACGAGAGAGATGTCTACAAGGATGGAGAAGAAAATTCCAGCGAGAACATGTATGCGGAATTTGAAAGTGCAGATTACTGTAAAAACTATGCCGGGGATTATCCGGTTGCGGAATCGGACAGCATTCGGATATGCTTGGAACTAGGGCCGTTGTATTGGCGTGAACAATGTCTGGGTCCCCGTTCCGCTTTCTGGGATGTGGTAAGGCCTGCTGGCTACCAGGGAACGGGCTTTGAGTACCTCGATACCATGGGCGTAACCTCGTCTGGCGAAGTAGACACATCGCGCAATGTCTTGTACAATGTTCTTGGCAACATGGGAACTAAGGTAAAATGCGGTTTTGGTGGTCTTGGCAGGTGTTCTAGGACTCGTTCCGTTGCCGTATTGGGTGATGCAAAACCGCTAAAATTGCTATCGAAAAACGACGGGTCTGCCCGCCGCCTGCTTGTGCTGGACCGTTCTATGCACTATATGGATGCCGCCCTTCAAGCTGCCGCCGACAAGATAAATTCGAGCAAGAATTGGGGAATCAAGTCCAAACAGGGTTCCTTCTGGGTTAGAAATTCAATGTCCGAGATGAAGGGCGGCGATTTGCGGGTCAGGCGCCTTGTCCGCCATGACATCGGACGGACTGTCACGACGGAATACACGTATGAACCCGGTGAAATAGCACAGTTGCCTGATTCTGCTTACAATACGGTAATTGGGAACCGCTTCTATTCGGGCAAGGTCTCGTTTGCCCTTCCCGACATGGACCTGTCTCCAAAATCCAGGATAGTGGGCTTTGGCGATAATGACTTGTTCTATGTTCCCGGTTCCAATATCACCTACCCCAAAGTCACGGTGAAAAATTATGGGGCGGGAATATCCAATGGACGGACAGAGTATGAATATGTCACGCCTGAGACAGGCATTCCTGCGGACTTTATAGACGAAGACACTCGGAGTGCCCTGCAACCGTTCCTTCGCGTGAATACAAGGATTTTCGTGTGGGGTGGCTACGAGGATGACCGGACATACAAGGAGCGCCCCTTCCTTGTGGCATTCACCCTACTTGATGCGAACAAGCATGCCCTCGGAGAAACCCGCAAGATGATGGTTGTAAGGGACGGGGTGACCAGTTTTACGTTCTATGATGAAAACATCCGCAATGCCCGTTACCTTGCCGCCACGTCACGGTTCTCGATGGATTCATCCCTTTCCGTGCAGCATGATACCCTTGCGTTGAACGCCTCACTTTCCGATTTTAACGACATGGATGTCTCTGTTATCTGGTTCTTGGGAACTTATACCAAGACATACAACAAGCAGGGAATGAAGGATGAGATTCGCGATGACCAGAACTTCGTGTTGCATAAATCGTGGTTGCGTTCGCAGAAGGAGGGCTATTACCCTATCATATACAAGGCTGTGGAGTATGGACAAGATTCCATAACCTTGCAGGAGATGGATGCCAATTCGGGCGCGGAAAAAGACGAGCGGGATGTCGCCGACTTCGAAAGTTCCGTAGCCTATCACGACTTTACGGCATTCTTGGGATTGAATACAAAAATTTCGTTCTATCGCGGCGGAAGTTCCGCTTTGATGGTTAGGCAGGATAGCACCGCCTATAGCACTCGAGTCCCGGATATTGCACCCGGTGTGGCCGAAGGCGCTGAAAATACCCAGAAAAACAAGATAGGTCGTCAGGTGGAAAGGTGGAGTTATGAAAGGGTCTTGAAGTGCAAAGACGGGAAGAAAGACAAAAATTGTGAAAAACAATATATTGCGCTTTATGACAAGGATTCCCGCAAGGATTCCAAGAGTTTCAGGTATATTCGCTACCCCGCCTTCCAGGTATCTTCGGTAAGTTACACGGGTCACGACAACCAGCCGTCTTCGCACATTGGGTTATGGGGAAAAAGCGCGTTGGAAAATCACCAATTTGACCCGCTAACGGGACTTCCTACGGCGACTCTTGCAAAGGCTCCCTCCCCGGACGGAAAAGAGATGCGTAAGTTGACCTTGAAAAAGCCGCACTACTCGGTAGTTGATGGGGACACATCCCTTGCAAATGGAATGTTCCGCCGGAACATGCTTTCGCAGAACTATCTCTCCGCCCTATATTCGGGGACTGTTCCTGCAACATCGCCATGGAATTCGATTCAAGTGAATGACAGCCTGAGGAGCTTTGACATTGCGCCGTATAGGCAAATGCCCGATTCCGTTTATCCGGGAAAGAAAAGGCCGTATGTCGGATGGGGAAATTTCAGGAGTCGCCGAGAGCCTAGGGAAATCGTGGGTGGAGGTAACCTGTTGTCTGCGGTGTCGCCTTTCCAGAGTACGGATCCGGCGCATGGGCAGTCTTTCCCTACGGTAACGGATTATGATGGTGAAATGATTGGTTTTGTAGATTGGCATTTCCGGGTGCGGGAATCTCGCGACGGGTTCGGGCGGACTACGGCTACGCATTATTCTCATGATGGAATGTACGAGACGGGGCTGTTCTTCCCGGCGGGCCTTTCCGAGGTAGCAAGCTTTGTTCCCCATAGGGATACCATCGCCATGGCTAATTGTGGAATCAACTCACTTGGCTATGGGGTAACAGAAAACGAACTTGTTTTGTTTGATGGTTTTTCTCAAATTAGTTGTTATGCGGTACCAAAACAGGGGCGTACCCTGATAGCTGAATATACTTTACGAAAATCAGGCCGGGCATGGGAAACAGTCCGTGATACAGTCTCTGGGAACCCTTATGTGCTGACGCTCTATGGGGGCTACCTTTTGTCATACCTTAGAATTTACCCTGCAGATGCACAATCAAGGACATTCGTGTATGACCGCTACGGGAACATGGTCAGGTTCGTTTCCGAAGATAACGTTTCTACTTATTACGAATATGATCCGTTCGGACATCTTGTCCAGGTTCGCGATGACGATGGCAACAGTTTCAAGGCCCATCACAGGGAATACAGGAACGGAGGCCAAAATTGAGAATGGTCCTCATTTTCATATTGGCCCTTCTGGGATTGTCCTTTGGTCAGTTGTCTGTCCGAATTCCCGGCGATAGTCCCACACAGTTTATTTTGGGTGAAAAGGCTTTTGTTCCGGTGTTCATAGACGGCGTGTCGGGCAACGGCTCCACGGAACGCGAACAGGGGGTTGCCCCCTATGTTCTGGAAAATGTTTCTGGGAATGCGGGCTGGCTAAAACCAAATGGCCGCCCTGCATACAATTCCAGCCTGGACAACGCCTATTACCATTGGCAGAACAACCAGATCTTCTGGCTTGAACTTTCCGGTTTTCCTCCGGCAGCGGGAACATATTCGGGAACACTTCGAGTACGGAATACGGCAACAGGCGAGTCCCAAAGTATATCGTATTCATTCAGTGTCATAAATCCACCCTCGAACTATTACGGGGTGGTAATTGCCATGCATGATTCCGCGGCCAGTTACGGACGGCAGATGGAAATATACACATCGTTAAAGAACACAGCGACCGCCGCAAGGACCCTTCAAAGCCCCTACATAGATTATTACGCTACGCGCATGTCGGGAAGACAACCCGTAGTCAATGTCTGGAAAAAACCATCCAACGGTTGCGTGCAGGTGTTAGATTGCGGACAAGGGAATTTTGTGATACGCCACAGGTTCAGCGGTGAAGTCTCTATCGGGGCGGGGGCAAGATCGGGAGAATTTCAAGTCGGTTACAACGAGGTGGCAGGTTCCACGGACCCCTATTACTATAGTCCGTTACAAGACAAGGACATCTGGGCGTTCTTAGATGTGAATCAAGGGTATGTCGCTGCAACAGAGAGAAATGCCTATGTGGATTATTCCGCATTCCGCTGGGCGACGAACTATACGGCTCGGGCCATGCAGCGAAACCTCTTTTATAACCAATACGAGGCCCTTTACGACCATTCCGGCAATCGATTGTGGGGTACTGCTCCGTCTTGGTTCTCTGAACAGGGGTGTCATGAAGTGCGTATGACTACAGCGACTTCGTACAACTGGCAAAAGTTTAGGACAAATTCGGGGATTTCGGGTTTCTGTACGGAAGGACTTGTGAATACATCTCCCGTGATTCAATTTTCTACGTCCGGCCCCGACACGATATATGAGGGCGAGGACTATTTTATGCGCCCTCTCGTCACCGATGTGGACGGTGATGACTTTACCATGGAACTGGTGGGTCCCCATCCTTCTTGGATAGAAGTTGGGACCCCGGCAGATTATTGGGATGATTATGAAAATGTTATAAAAAACAACGTGAACACGGCTACAAACAGGAAGGTGTTTTACATTCGCTCTCGACATGGCGACATTCGCAAGACGGCGGTCAAGCCTACCGGAAGCTATACTTACACGGTGAAGGTGACGGATTCATATGGGGGAAGTTCTACTGCGACCCGGACGGTCGTGGTTGTTGACGGAAGCCTCCATCCGTCGCACACCCCCTCGGGCCTTGCCGTATTGGTTGGTGACGAGACCTGGTTCAAGAGATACCAGCTGGATGTGGCGAGCGGGATAGTGAACTACTCGGGGGCGGGAAAGACTCTTTCTGCAGGGTGGCACTATGACTATTATGGAGTCTTTGCGGAAAGGCCCTCTACTTTACCTTTGCCTGCGGCTCACCATTGGTACACGGACCCCAACGTGGATGTTTCCTATGAAGCCTGTGGCGACGGTCGATTCCGGCTGCGCTATATTGGCAAGTCTGCCCAGACTTTACTTGCGAACCGCTCCTATCAGGACAGCAAGACGGGATTCGTTTACGGGACAAACGGAAGGATGAATAAGGTGGATGACTGGTCCATCGGAGATTTCTATGCTGGTGGCGATACACTTCGGCGTAGGCAGTATGCGCCTAAGGCCCCGCTTTATGACGGAGACGGAACTCTCCTGTGGGGTGAGGCTCCATCGTGGGCGGCGGATTGTGGTGACAATTCATCTTCATCAAGTTCAAGTCTTTGGTCGTCTAGTTCGACTACTGGACAAAGCAGTTCTTCTGTTTACCCGCCCAATTCTTCATCGAATCCTATTTCCAGTTCTTCGGTGCAGTCGGTCAGTTCCTCTTCAATTCCGGTCAGCAGCTCATCTGCGGTGTCCAGCAGCTCTGCCGTCTCGTCATCGTCGTTCAACCCTTATACGGATTTGCTTATACGTTTCTCGGATAATTCCACTTCGACAGGTGCGGCGAATTTGAAACTCGATGTGGTGAACAAGGGGAATGCTACTGCCAATATTGGCGGTTACGAACTGCGCTTCTACTATAATGGCAACGAAAACCTGGATGCGTCACGGCTAGTGTTTGAAAACTACCAGAATTTGTCTGCAGTACAAAGTAAGGTGACTGAACAGTGCGAAGAGAACCTGTTTGTTTACAGGGTTAAGTTTTCTGATGATGCGCAAATCCAGCCGGGGGCGAGTGCTCCTCCTGGAGGAATGGACCTTGCCGTGCATCTAGATCCATGGCAGAATTACGATTGGCGCGGTTTTGCCAGTTGGGTGGATGCAAGTGAGCTGACGGATAATCCAAATATGGCACTATTTGATGCCAATGGCAATCTTGTCTATGGGACGGAAATGTGGCCCTGTAACGGCTATACGAAAAAGAGTCTAAAGTTGACCGTGAACGAGACCGTTCATGCTGAGGGAATGGGAATACCCAACGGGTACGTGAATGATGCCGTAGGCAACGTCTCCCTAGAAGTCCGCAATGACGGTGATTCGAGCCTTGTCGGCCCTGTATATGTGGATTTTTATGTGACTCACCCTGCAAGTCATGTACCTATGCTCGTTATCGGCACCGATACGCTTTCTGTTGCCGGCACGCTGATGTCGCTCGGCGATGGTATTGCTGTTTCGCGAACATCTTCCGGAAATAGGCATACTTTCCGCTTTGTGCTTGCAAATGGTTTGCAGGCGGCCGCAGTCCGTAACATTTCCTTTGTTTTGCTGGACCAGTGCCTTACGGATTGCCCGTCGGGCAGCGAAAGCGTCTATACTTGGAGTCTGGCAGATGATTGGTCCGCCATGGACGGTATAGCGAATCCATGGAATTCGGTGAAGACGGAAAAAGTCGCTGTCTATAGTTCTACAGGGGAACTTGTCTATGGGACTCCGGACCCTTCGTCACCGACACCCCCCATGCAGGAGATTGCCGTGGGCGACACCGTTTTCTCCTTGACGCACCCGCGAACGTCTTTGGCTTCCCAGGTAGCGAACAGGACGGACGCCGTCCAATATTCCGCGGGTCAGTTGCTTTCGGGGGGTGATTTCGAGTCGGACTGGTTGCATGGATGGAACGTATCCGGGTCTGCGCATAGTGTCCGGGGAATTTCGCCGCAGGGTTCGAGGCACCTGGAACTTTCGAGCGGAGCCCGCATAACCCAGGACTTACCCCTCCAGGCGGGGAGATTGCTTGCGGATAGCGGTGCGGTACTGATGCTCTGGCATACGGGAACCCTGACAGTCGAAATTTCAAAGAACGAAACTTCGGTAAACACGAATACAGTTTCGGGTGGCGGCACATGGAAACGTGACACCGTGTTCCTTGCGAAATCCCTGTTTGACGGTTCTTCCGTTTACGCGCTCTCCATTTCCGCCAATGGCGCGTCGAGCCTCGATGACGCCATCCTGACTGCTGTTACAGCGGCTAAGCCGACCACTTATGCGGTGCGCTTTACCAACACGGCGGGGGAGGAACTGGAGAGTCGCGCCTACGACGGTGCGGAGGAACTGCTGGTGACTGATTCCGAGCACGACGGAATGGGCCGCACCTGGAAAAAGTACCTGCCCTTCGCTCTCCCCTGCAAGGGGGCAGCCGACTGCAATTCCGAGCGCAAGACAGCCCACAACTCCGGCATGGCAAAGTCCTACTACACCGCGTCGAACCCGGATTATCCCGACGCAGGCGGTGTCCCCTATGTGGAAACGAAATGGAAACCCGACCCCATGGCCACCAAGGATGTGGAGGGCGCTCCAGGTAGTGCCTTCGGCGTTACGGGCGTAGATGGGCGGACGCACTTGGTAAGGTCCTATTCTTCGGGCGTCAACTTGTCAGGCGTCAACCTGCTGGACTCGGCCAGCCTGAACTCCGCCGTAGCAGCCGTGCGCCACGGACGGGCCTACGACGGCGACACGAACTATCGCGCTACGAGGGATGCGGGCCCCACCCACCTGTGGGAACTGAACACGGACCAGGACGGTCGCAGGGCGTTCACGGTGAAGGACGGCGAGGGCCGTGTAATCGTGAGCGGTTCGCTGGACAGTACGGGCAGGCTGCTCGCCCGCAGCGTGAACGAACTGGATGCCCGCGGAAACGTGGTTAGGTCGCACCCGCCAATGAGTTGCGGCTATACGCCAAGACCCGCGAACTGCGTTACCCCGAATGAATACGGCTACGATGCCCAGAGCCGTGTTGTCAGGAGCAAGGAGCCCGACGCGGGGGAGACAAGGACATTCTATGACCTGATGGGCCGCGTCCGCGCGACACAGACGCAGAGGCAGATTGACTCCGGTGCATATTCCGTTACCGTCTATGACAACCTAGATAGGCCGATTTACACTGGTGAATGGAAAACTGCGCTTGACAGCGGCGCGGCAAGAGCGTATTTTGGCAATGTGCAGAACAGGAACAGCCCGACTATCGCCGAATTCACTCCCGGTACGGTAGCGCGTACGTTCTATGACCGTATGCCCGCCAGGGACACCTTGGGCGTGGAACTTTATCCGGCGTCGGTCCAAACTGACGCGTTCAAGTACGGCAAGACCCGCACGGTGGCGGTGATATCCGACGTGTCCGTCGACGGCAGCGGCAACGTTACTCGGGTGTCGACTGCAAATACCTACGACAAGTACGGGCGAGTGGCGGCGACTTACACTTACGACCCGACTATGCCTGCAGACAGCCTGAAAATGCTCGCCGTGGAGACGGAATACGACCTTGGCGGCAAGGTTACAAGGACGGCAAAATACCCCTACGGTGTGAATGGCGGTGGCTCAAGTAGAAAAATTGTGGAACGGTATACCTACGACCGCCTTGGCCGCGTAGACAGCTTGTTCTCGAAGAACGGAGGTGGTGACGAGGTGCTGCTGGCGCATTACTCCTACTACCCGACGGGAAATGTGAGGGAGGTGAAGATGGGCGACGCAATCACGCTTGCCTACACCTACCATATCAGTGGAACCGTAAAGTCGGCCACATATAGCGCCAATTCCGACGGACAGGAATCAAACAGCCTCTACTCCGAGACCCTCCATTACGAGGACTGTGGCGATGCCAACTGCACCCCGCAATATAACGGCAACATTAGCCGTATGGTGCATGAACTGGCCCACGGAAATGCGGACTTTGGCCAGTATCGTGATGTGGCCTATGCCTACGACCAATTGAATAGGTTGACAAGTGCCGATGATGTGGAACAGGACTACTTCGATGAAGTCTTTGAGTATGACGCACAAGGAAGAATGACCGTTCAACGGCGAGATACTAGTATTGCAAAGAATGCTGGTGGCGAGTATGCTTATTATGCCAATACCAACAGGCTAAAGTCCGTGGCGAACGGAATGGGCGGAACGGCTGATGACCACAATATGAGTGACGCAAACAACTTTGTCTATGATAGTGAAGGAAATCTAATTGAAGATAAATCCAAGAAAATGAAAATCTCCTACGACTGGAGGGGAATGCCCGTGGAGTTTGTTCGTGAAATCGAAAATGGGGATTCTTTAAAACTAGTGATGAAGTACGATGGCAACGGAAAGAGAATTTCGAAAACGAGGCTTCGTAAAGGAACCGGTTCAGGCGAATGGCCTGTTGAACATGTTACCCACTACACAGGTATAGGAACTGAAATCCGTACCGGCAATAGCGGAAATGGAAATGAGACATGGGTTGTTGTTAGCCTGCCGCAGGGATTAGGCAGATATGGCGTAGAACCGGCGCATTATTTTGATTCCATGAACACTTCGTTTGAATGGTATCTGAAAAACCACCTCGGTTCCACAATGGCTGTATATCGCACTACGGGAACAACTGCTGGGCCACCCATGTTGCAGCATGCCTACGATTATAGAAGTTACGGAGAAAAAATTGACTTGACAGTATTAACGGATAAAGTTACCGAAAACTATACTGGAAAAGAACTGGATGATGAAATCGAGCTCGGTTATTGGGGAGCAAGATATCTTGATTTAATGCTGGGG
>JAFVTX010000005.1 GCA_017503015.1 Fibrobacter sp.
CAATCAATTACGAAAGGTTGGCGAGGCCTTACGCCGGTGATATCGAAAACGGGGGTCAAATGCCCTTGCTTTAGCGCTTATTCAGTTGCCCAAAGCCAAATAATTTTCTCTATTTGTTCGCGGTTTTAGACTGTTCGTGGAATTTTTCCCATGGAACCGAGGATTTAGGTCCGAGATGTTCAGGAGAAGTTCCGTAAGCGAACGGCTATTTTTATAAAGAGGTTTATTTGGATAACAGGGAAAAGCTGGATGCCCTCATAGCCGAGGCCTGCGAGTTCGCGGGAGTCTCCTTGGTAGAAATGGACATGTTCCGCGCAGGCAAGCGCCGGACCGTGCGTTTGTATATCGACAAGCCCGAGGGCGTTTCTATTGACGATTGTTCCAAGGTGAGTAGGCACTTGTCCGACGCTCTGGACCTGGACCCCGAAGTTATCGAAGGCGCCTACACGCTGGAAGTGTCGTCGCCGGGGCTTGACCGCCCCCTCAAGTCGGTCGCAGATTTGCTCCGCAACAAGGGTCGCACCATCAGGGTGACCCGCAGTACCGGCAAGCCCCTAACCGGAAAGCTTTTGGATGCGGACGAGGATAATTTGACGCTGGCCCTCAAGGGAAACGCCGGAAACGTGGTCGTTCCCAGGTCCGAGGTGCTGGTCGCCAAGGTGGATGTACAAATATAATAGGAAGGTCAATTCATGAAAAATGAACCGAAAGTCAATTTGCTCGAAGCCCTGAAGGCCGTTGTAGATGCCAAGAACATGGATGATTCCGTGGTGCTGAACGCCTTGAAGCAGGCTTTGATTTCTGCCGCCAAGAAGTATCTCCACGTGGACAAGAAAATCGACGTGGAAATCACCGAGGACGAAGTCCACGTGTTCCTCCGTGCCAAGGTGGTGGACGACTATCCGGACTACGACCCCAGCATGACCGCCGAAGAAGTGGAAAAGTTGGACGAAGAATACATGCTGGTTCCCGAGGCCCAGGAATTCGACGAAGACGCTCAGCCCGGCGACCTGCTTGAAATGGAAGTCCCGACCACCACCTTCGGTCGTCAGGCCATTCAGACCGCCAAGCAGCTCTTGACCCAGCAGATCCGCGACGCCGAACGCCAGAAGATTCTGGATACCTACAAGGGCCGTATCGGCACCATGATCAGCGGCGAAGTGCTCCGCCTCGAAGGTCGCAACGTGATCGTAAGCCTCGGTAAGCAGACCGAAGCCGTGATTCCGCCCCGCGAACAGATTAGCCATGAACGCTTGGGTCAGGGTCAGTCCGTGAAGGCCGTGATTGCCCGCGTAGAGGAATCCTCCAAGAACGGTGCCCAGGTGGTGCTGTCCCGCGCCAGCGGCGATTTCCTCAAGGAACTGTTCCGCCAGGAAGTTCCAGAAATTTACGAAGGCTCTGTGGAAATCAAGGGCGTTGCCCGTGAACCCGGTTACCGCGCAAAGATTGCCGTGTTCTCCCGCGACGAAAAGATTGACCCGGTTGGCGCCTGCGTAGGCATGAAGGGTGCCCGCGTGCAGACCATTGTCCGCGAACTGGGTAACGAACGTATCGACATCGTTCACTGGAACGAAAATCTGGACGTGTTTATCACTCGCGCCCTTGCTCCGGCCAACATCGTGAAGCTTACCGAAGTTCCCGGCACCCAGCGCGTGGTGGTGGTCATCAACGACGAGAACTTGGCTCAGGCTATCGGCAAGAACGGCCAGAACGTGAAGCTGGCCGCAACGCTGGTGGGTCGCGACCTGGATGTGTTCGGCGAAAAGGAATGGTCCGAAAAGTCCGACGCCGAGAAGGCCGAGGTCATGACTCCTCGCGAACAGGAACTCCGCCGCAACGCTCACCGTGCAGAGAGCCTCTTTGCCAATGCCGGTTCCGAGGATTCCACCGAAGAAAACGCCAGCGAAGCCCAGGAGACCACTGGAGAAAACGCCTAAGGAAAAGTTTTCGGCAGGGGATTTTTAAAAAGGATTAGATAGGCTTTTAATGAGTATGGAAGATCAAATCAAACCGACGGACTGGGCACAAGAACACGGACTGAAAGTGGACGTGGTCATGAAGCTGCTGAGAGATGCAGGTGTCACTGTCCGTACCCAGGTGTCCAAGGTGGCCGCCTCGGATTACGAGAAGATTGAAGAGGCTGCCGCTGTTGAAAAACAGAAGCAGGATTCCAGGAGTAAGAACCTGAAGAGCGCTTCGTCTTCGGAATCCCAGGAAAGCACGCCCAAGAAAAAGTCCGCCACGGAAACCGTGACGGTCAAGAACGGTGTGACTATCCGCCGCATCAAGGCTACAAAGCCCAAGGCCACTACGGAAAAGCCCGCTGCGACAAAGGCCAAGGCTGCTGCCAAGGCCGAAGATGCTTCGACAAGCTCAGCAACCGGTACGCCGAAGGCTCCCGAAGTTGCTGCCGCTCCTAGCCCAGTTGCCCCAGCAGATGCTTCGACAGGCTCAGCAACCGAAACGTCGAAAGCCTCAGTCGCCGCGCCTGTAGCCGAAGCTCCTGCAAAGCCTGCGGAACCTGCCAAGGAAACTCCTGTCGAGGTAAAGCCCGAAGTCAAGGCCGAAGCCCCTGTAAAGACAGACCCGAAGCCTACGGCTGTGGCGAAGCCCGCTCCTGCAAAGCCTGCAGAACCCACCATGATGACCTCTTCTACGGAGCTGAAGCAGCCTCCCATGAAGGCCCAGGTGTTCAAGCCCGATGCGGCTATCCTTGCCCGTATCGCCAAGTCCCAGCAACAACAGCAGGGTGGGCGCGGTCCTAACAACCGCCGTCCGGGCGGCCCCGGCGCTCGCGGCCAGGGTAATGCCCAGGGCTACACGGGAACCTTTGGCCCCCGCAATGCCGGCAACGGTCAGGACAATCGTGGTGGCAACTTCCGCGGCGGCCAGAATGGCGGTCGCGGTGGTTTCGGCGGAGGACGCTCCAGCGGATTCTCCGGCGGCTCCATGCAAGACGCCTTCAACGCCAGCAACGGCGGTGTCGGTTTTGGTGGTGCCTCTTCCCAGGGAGGAAAGGGCGGTAACGCCAAGGGCCAGAACGGCCGTCATGGTAACGACAAGAACCGTCGTGGAAACGGTCGCGACAGGCAGGAACAGCAGAAGGAACAGCAGCAGGAAATGGTTCGCCAGAACGTTTCCCGCGTGATGGCCGACTTGTCCAAGAAGCCCGTCAAGAAAGTTTATCGCAAGGAACACAACGATAACGATTCCGGCGAAGAGAAGAAGATTCTCAAGACCTCTGACTTTATTACCGTGGGCGAACTGGCCGGTCTTATGGACCAGATGCCTGCCCGCGTCATTGCGAAGTGCATGGAAATGGGCATGATGGTGACCATCAACGCCCGCCTGGACTTCGAGACCATCCAGATTCTGGCCGACGAGTTCGGTTACGAAGCCCAGTTGATGGAAGAATACGAAGAAGCGGTTCTCGGCGTGGAAGAAGAATCCGAAGAGAACCTGCAGCCCCGCCACCCGGTGGTGACGGTGATGGGCCATGTGGACCATGGTAAAACCTCCTTGCTGGACTGGATCCGCAAGACCCACGTGGTGTCCGGCGAATCCGGCGGCATTACCCAGCATATCGGTGCCTACGAGGTGACGACTAAGCAGGGTAAGGTGACCTTCCTGGATACTCCGGGTCACGAGGCCTTCAGCGCCATGCGTGCCCGCGGTTCTCAGGTGACCGACGTGATTGTGCTGGTGGTGGCCGCCGACTCCATGGTGATGCCCCAGACGGTGGAATCTATCGAACTGGCCAAGCGCGAAAACGTGCCCATGGTGGTTGCCATCACGAAGATTGACCTGCCTACGGCCAACCCCGACAAGATTCGTGCCCAGCTGGCCGAACGCGGTGTGGAAGTGGAACAGTGGGGCGGTCAGACCAGCTGTATCGAAGTGTCCGCCCGTACGGGCCAGGGCATGGACCAGCTGCTGGAAACGCTTGCTCTCGAAGCCGAAGTGCTGGAACTCAAGGCCAACCCCGACGCACACGCCAAGGGTGCCGTGGTGGAATCCAAGCTGGACGTGGGCAAGGGCTCCATGGCTACAATCCTTGTGCAGAACGGTACCCTCCATGTGGGTGACCCGTTTGTCTGCGGTATCTACGCCGGTAAGGTCCGTGCCATGTTCAACGAGCGCGGCGAACAGATGAAGGTGGCGCCTCCTTCTGCACCTTGCCAGGTGCTGGGCTTTGACGGCACGCCTCAGGCCGGTGACGACCTGATTGTGGTGGACGACGAAAAGACCGCCCGCGAAATTGCAAGCAAACGCCGCATGGCCGCCCGTGAACGCGACCTCCGCGCCCGTAGCACCATTTCTCTGGAATCCAAGTTCAACGAACAGAAGGAAGGCAAGCTTTCCGAACTGAACCTTATCGTCAAGGCCGACGTGGGCGGTTCTGCCGAAGCTCTGGCTTCTTCTCTGGAAAAACTTTCCAACAGGGAAGTGAAGGTGAACATCATCCGCAAGGGTGTGGGCGCCATTACGGATTCCGATATCCTGTTTGCTACAACAGCCCAGGCTATCATTATTTCCTTCCACCTGATGCCTTCGCTCTCCGTGCGCGAAATGGCCCAGAAGGAAGGTATCGAAATCCGCAACTACCGCGTGATTTACGACTGTATCGAAGACATCAAGAATGCCGTGGAAGGCCTGTTGAAGCCCACCCTCAAGGAAGAACTTGTGGGCGAAGCCGAAATTCGCCAGGTGTTCAAGATTCCGAAGGTGGGTCTCATTGCCGGCTGTATGGTTACCGACGGCGAAGTGGACCGCACGAGCCACGTTCGCGTGTACCGCAATGGCGTGGAACTGGGAACTACTGTGGTCCAGTCCCTCAAGCGCATGAAGGACGACGTGAAGACGGTTGTCCGCGGATTCGAATGCGGTATCGGCCTCAAGGGTTACGACGACATCAAGGAAGGCGACAGCCTGATCTTCTTCAAGGAAGTCACCGTTGCCCGTACCCTGAAGGACGTGGCCCGCGAAGAAGCCGAGGAGAAGGCGAAGAAGGCGGCAGAAGGAGAAAAATGAGTTTCTAGTTCTGAGTTTCTAGTTACTAGAATATCTTAACGTGAAAATTCTAGTAACTATTAACTAACCCGAAGGGCGAAGTAACTAGTAACTGCACCGAAGGTGCCATAAATGAGTAGAAGAACCGACAGATTAGATGAGCAGTTCCGCGAGGAAATCGGCAAGCTTTTGCAGAAAGGCCTGAAGGATCCTCGCGTGAGCAGCCTTGCAAGCATTACTCGGGTGACTATCACCGAGGATTTGAGCTATGCGAAGATTCTCGTGTCCGTCATGGGCACCGACAAGGAAAAGCGTGACACCCTGGTGGGGCTGAACAACTCCGCCGGCTTTATCCGTGGAGTTCTGGGCAAGGCCCTCAAGATCCGGAAGATTCCGGAGCTGAACTTTGTTCTGGATGAGAACCTGGAACACGCCATGCGTATCGAATCCATCTTGGCCGAACTGAAGCAGAAGGGGGAACTCTAGCTTGACTCCTTCTGGATTTGTCCTGCTGGACAAGAATCCCGGTGAAACTTCTTTCAAGGCCCTTTTCCCGCTGAAAAGGGTCTTTTCTACAAAGCGCGTGGGTCATGCGGGAACCTTGGACCTGCGGGCATCGGGCCTGATTGTGGCCGCCATCGGTCGCGCCACCCGACTGCTGCCTTTTGTAGAGGCCAAGGACAAGTGCTATACCTTCCGGCTCCATCTGGGCTACGAGACCGACACCCTGGAATGGGACGGGGATGTGGTCGCTCAGGGGGACGCGCGTGCAATAAACCGTGCCGCTCTCGAGGCGGTCCTCCCGCAGTTTACAGGCGACATCGACCAGATTCCTCCGCGTTACTGTGCCGTAAAAATCGACGGTCGCCGTGCCAGCGACTGGGCGGAACGGGGCAAGGATTTCGAGATGAAACCTCGCCGAATCCACATCGAGTCCCTGAAAGTCGTAGGCGAGGGCGGCGTCACCGAAGGCTGCTCCGGTAAGAGCTTTGCCACCTTCGACCTGGAATGCGTCTGTTCCAAGGGAACCTACATTAGGTCTCTTGGGCGGGACTTGGCCAGGGCCCTGGGAACATACGGTTGTGTTTCCCAGATTCGCCGCCACCGCATAGGGAACATCACCCTGGACAATGCGGTCAAGGGCGAGAACCTGACGGCCGAAAACCTGGTGCCGGTAGATAAAGTTCTAGATTATCCAGTGTTGCGTCTGGACGATACCCAGATGGGGATTATCCGCAAGGGCAACTGGCTTCCCTGGAAAACGCCTGTAGAGGGCGTCGGGACCGAAGGTCACGTGTTCGTGGCCAACGGGGTAGGCGAAGTCCTTTCCCTTTGCAGGTTCGAGCCTGGGCGCATTTGCCCAAAATTCTATTTAGGTGAGGATAAGTAAGGGAGATTCCCGCCAGTTTATCCCGGACCTGTTCCGGGACGGGGATGACAGAAAGAAAGTCGGGGATGACAAGGTAAGAAACGAATGTTGGTGAATGTGAAACAGAGAAGAGCCATAACCATGGGAAATTTTGACGGGTGCCACCTGGGTCACCAGGCGCTGTTCCGTTCCCTGAAGGCCGTGGCCGAGGTAAACGGCCTTGTGCCCACCGTCATCAGTTTCGAACCCCATTCCAACTACGTGCTCCGTGAACCCGGAGATCCCTTGCTCCTTACCACCACCAAGGAAAAACGTGAATTCGTAGAGAGCCTGGGACTTGAATTCTTGGTGATGCCCTTCACGAAGGAACTGGCGAGACTCCCTTTTGATGAATTTGTCCGTAATGAGCTGATTGAAAAGCGGGGCGTGTGTTCCATGTTCTTTGGTCATGATCATTGCTTCGGTGCGGGAGGCAAGGGCAATTACGAGACCATCACGGTGGCGTTTCCCGAGCTTTCTACCCAGATGCTTTCCATCGTGCTTTACAAGGGGGAGCGGGTCAGCTCTTCGGCGGTGCGCAACGCCCTTTTGAACGGAGACGTTGACCGTGCCCAGACTTACCTGGGCAGGCCTTACCGTCTGTCTGGAACGGTGGTGGAGGGCAAGCGCCTGGGGCACACCATTGGGTTCCCGACAGCGAACCTGCAGGTGGAACCTTACAAGTTCCTGCCCAAGATCGGTGTCTATGTGGCCTCGGCACGGCTCGATTCCGAAAGGATTTTCCGTGCGGTGGTGAACATCGGCATGCAGCCCTCTACGGGTAATCACCAGCTGGCCATCGAGGCCTATATTCTGGACTTTGACGAAGACATTTACGGCAAGCCCCTTTCCTTGGATTTGCTCACCTATCTCCGGCCCGAGCAGAAGTTTGCAAGCCTTGAAGATTTGGTGCGCCAAATCGGCATGGACGCCGACACTGCCCGCCACTACAACGGCAACCACTGGGCGGAATAGCCGCCTAACCCTTTGACAGTCAAAACCTTAGCCGTTTAGGCGGGAAAAGCTCCGTTTGGGTGGGGCCACTTTTCCAGTTTTTGAAAACCTTGAAAAACCCCGTTTTTTCTATCTTTTCAGCCGAATTTTATGAGGAAACCCTTATGACTGATGTGGCAGAAAAGCCGAATTTCATAACGTCCTCCCTTGACTTTTTGGTCAACTGGGGCCGTACGAATTCCCTTTGGCCGTTCCCCTACGGTACGGCCTGTTGCGCGATTGAGTTTATGAGTACCGAGGTGGGCCGTTACGACCTTTCCCGTATCGGTTCGGAATACGTGCGCTTTACCCCGCGCCAGTCCGACGTGCTTCTGGTGTCCGGGACCATTACCTACAAGCAGGCCCCCATCCTTAAGCGCATCTACGAGCAGATGGCCGAACCCCGCTGGGTGATTGCCATGGGTGCCTGCGCCTGCTCCGGCGGATTTTACGACTGCTACTGCACCGTGCCGGGCATCGACCACATCATCCCCGTCGATGTGTATATCGGCGGCTGTCCCAGCCGCCCCGAGGCCTTCTTCGACGCCATGTTCGACCTGCAAAAGAAGATCAAGGACGAGTCCTACATGAAACAGCGCACTGAGCGGGTCAAGGAACAGCTGGAAATGATCAAGGCAAAGACCGCCGAGGCTAAGGAAGAGGCCCGCGAGTTTGCCCACGAGAAGGTTGCCGAGTTCAAGGAACTGGTGGCTGAAAAAGAAAAAGAGTTTGTTGAACAGACCCAGTTCTGGAAGAGGTAGAAGATGGTGAACGTAGATGAAATCTTCTCCGTCCTGGAGGAAAAGTTTGGTGCGACGAAGGAGTCCAAGGACAAGTGGACGGTGACGGCGGTTGTGCCTGCCGCCTATCTGCACAATGCGGTCCAGTTCCTTCGCGACGAGTCGGCTATCAAGTTCGAGATGCTGGTAGATATCGCCGGTGTCGATTACCTGACTTATCCCAATCACGAAGGACCCCGCTTTGCGGTGGACTACGCCTTCAAGAGCATGTCCACTCCCGGTGCCCGGATTCGTCTGAAGGTGCAGGTTCCCGAAGCCGACCTGAATGTCCCCACCCTTACGGACCTGTATGCCAACGCCAACTGGTACGAGCGCGAAGTGTTCGACCAGTTCGGGATTGTGTTCACGGGCCATCCGGACCTCCGCCGCCTGTTGAACCATGTGGAATTTGTGGGCCATCCGCTCCGCAAGGATTACCCTGCCCAGAAGCGCCAGTGGCTTTCTACCAACGACTACTTGCTCCCCGCTTTGGAAAAGCGTCTGGAGGTGCTTGGCTACAGGGTTGTCCAGCGCAGCAAGGAAGTGGAAACCGTGGATAACGAATTTTTGGAAGGGAGTATCAAAGAATGATTGTACTGGATCATAGAGGCAAGAGACAGAGCCTGATGCCCCTGAACGTGGGCCCGAGCCACCCGGCCACTCACGGCTGCTTGCGCTTTTTAACGGCCATGGACGGCGAAACCATCGTTGCAAGCGTCGAAGAAATCGGCTACCTCCACCGCGGGTTCGAGAAGATGGTGGAACGGGGCACCTGGCAGCAGGTGGTTCCTTACACTGACCGCTTGAACTATTGCTCCGCCATCATGAACAACATAGCCTACTGCCGTGCGGTAGAGAATATGTTTGGCGTAGAAATCACGGAACGCTGCAAGGTGCTCCGCGTGATTGTGAACGAACTTAGCCGTATCAACGACCACTTTGTGTGCGTGGCGGCTGCCTTCCAGGACCTGGGCGGCACGACCCCGTTCATGTATGCCTTTAACCCCCGTGAAGAAATTATGTGCATCTGGGAAAAGCTCACCGGTGCGCGCCTGACCAACAGCTACTCCCGTATCGGCGGTCTTGCCCGCGACAGCTATGACGGCTTTGAGCAAGATGTCCTTGCGGCCCTCGATTCTACCGAGAAGGCCCTGAAGGATTTGCACGCCTGCTTGGACCGTAACCGTATCTTCCTGGACCGTACCGTGGGCATCGGCAAGATTTCAGCCGAGAAGGCCATCAGCTACGGCTGGACTGGCCCCTGCCTCCGCGCCTGCGGTGTCGCATCTGACCTTCGTAAGGATGAGCCCTACTACGATTACGAGACCTACGACTGGGAAGTGGTGGTCGGCACTCAGGGCGATTGCAACGACCGTCTGCAGGTCCGCCTCGCCGAAATCGAAGAGTCCATGAAGATTGTGCGCCAGGCCCTGAAGCGCCTTACGCCAGGGCCCATCGACATTGTCGATCCACGCATCCGCGTGCCCTCGCACAAGCTGGCCTACCAGGACATGGAAGGCCTGATTGGCCGCTTCAAGAGCGTCTATGAAGGTATCCGCGTTCCCGAAGGGGAATACTACTGCGGGTCCGAATGCGCCAACGGCGAACTCGGCTTCACCATCATTTCTGACGGCTCTGGTCACCCCTACCGCATCAAGGTGCGTCCGCCTTGCCTTACGCAGTTTGCCGCATTCCACGAGCTTGTGGAAGGCGGTCAGCTGGCTGACTCCATGGCCGTACTTTCGGGCCTCAACATTATCGCTGGAGAACTTGACCGATGAGAGAACATATCCAAGGTGCTGTTCAGTTTGTCTCCAATAACCGCCTGAAGTTTGACAGGCCCGCACAGCCTATCGATGCCCTGCCCGATCCGGGCCAGACCTTCGGTTACGTGAACAAGGCCGTTCCCCAGCCATCTCCCAAGGAAGTGCTTGCAAAGCTCGACACTCCCGAAATCAAGGAACGCTGCGCCGACCTGCTGAGCCGCTATCCGGTGGGGCAGGGGGCTTTGCTCGAAGTGCTCTGGCTTGTGCAGGGCGTGTTCGGCTGGGTGCCTACCGAAGGTATCCGCTGGGCGGCAAATGTTTGCGGTTGCGCCCCTGCACATGCGCTGGGCGTTGCCACCTTCTATACCATGTATAACCACGCTCCCAAGGGCAAGTTCCTGTTGCAGTTCTGCCGTAATATCAGCTGCACCATCAAGGGCGCCTCGAGCCTGATTGCCTACGTGGAAAAGG
>JAFVTX010000006.1 GCA_017503015.1 Fibrobacter sp.
GTTTTCTAAATATTGAATAGATTTCTTCTTCAACGGTTCATTAATTGACATACTTTTCCTTCACGACTCTTTCTTTATTTTTCAAAACCATTAGATAAGTTTCACTTTTCGTTTAGTTATCCGAGCCTTCAATGTTTTATAAGACATATTATTCAAAATATTTATATCATGCATACTTTGCACAGCATTAGCAAATCGGTATGAATTTTTACTACCGTTAGCTGCACATACTAGTGTGGGCGTATATGTGTTTTCGTACGGCTCTTAACGATCAAACAATCTGGTTTTAGGACTGTAACAAGACCTACAAAATTGGCAATCAATTCTGGAAATGGATTCATAAATTTACATTCAAAAAATGTCATTAAATGCGAGTTCGGAACAAAATCAACATTTTTATTATCAATGGCTTTTGATTGACTTGAGTTCTCATCAATTACGCAAATATCTGCAGTAATATAGCTGTCTTTATATGAAGCGCTCTCGCATTTCAAATTATGAACAATCCAAAACCTTTGATTATTTTTTTCTATTTCAAAATACGAAAAATTTTTTATATATCCACTAGTACTTAATTTATACTTAAATTGATTTCCATTGAACAATTGCATTGGCTTACAACTATAACCTAATTGTTCGTAAGCACGAACAACATCATTATAAATTTTCATTTCAAAAAAATCAGAGAAGCGAGATACAGCATTTTCTAAATCTTTTTTATATTTATTCAAAAAAAATCTAACAGAGGCATCAAAGCCTTGTTTTGTCCTATTCTTTTTATTTTTCATCATCTATTTCACTCCAAAAAAACGTTCAAAATCTAAAGTTGTCTCGATTTTAAGGAATCCTTTCCAATTTTGGAAACCTTTTTCCTCAAAAAAAACTTTGAGCATTCCATAAAACTGTGCAATGATTTGTGTATTCTTTTCAACGCCTGCGCTATCAAGAGAATAATGTCCCAAAGTTACTGACGAAACACCAAAACTGTGCATTCTTTTATAAAAATCTTTAGCATGCTCCAGCGGAGCCACAACCAACCTATACAAAAAAATTACTGAAACCAGAGTTTTCAAATCATCATACTCAAGGATGAATTTTTTTCCTTTACCTATTTTGTCATTTATCATATTAATGAAAACAGCATGCTGTTCCATAACATTTTTTCGTTCCATTCTAGGAACATAATGAAGAATTGTTTCTAATAATAAATCACGATTAGCCAAAATTAACCTCATTAAATTCCGCTCATATTATTTTTTCCCAAACCAATTTTACGCCAAATTCCTTAATTGTTTCTTCACTATCTCGCCCACTAATATTCTTACCCATAGCCACCTCAATTCTATCAAGGAGCCTCTTGGCTCGGTCTACGAAATACTCATCAAACATATTCTTTGATAAATATTCGTAATTCACTTTATGAGAAGAAATTGCAGAAACAATCATTTCTTTATCAAGTCCCTTATTCTTCATTGTCTTAAGATATTCACTTGGGGCGCGGCCACCAATAGAACGATTCGAAGATGCATAAATAGGAGTCTTGTTTACTACGGAATTCCACTTTTTTTGCGGATATTTTTGTTTTTCACAATATGCCTGGGGGAAAATGTGATGAATGTCTGTATCTTCATCCAAATACTTAGCAACATCCATCTTTTCGCCACTCATAAAATCAAGTGGCGAATCTTGCATTACAATAGCCATCACGCCCTTATACGCAGCACTATTTCTTGTTTGCATAGACAGCAATCTCGTAGGAACGAAACTTGCACGAGAAACAGTATCCGGGACTTCGCCGCCCTTGATCCATTTGAACATATCGGCAATATCTAGAGCAAAGCGAGCTTCATTTGCGCCGCCATAAAGTTCTCCAAAAACACCGCACCAATACCACTTTGCCAAAAGTTCTTTGTTTGATGCAAGCATAAATGCGCGATTATCTTTCTTTTCATTATCAACCGCAAAGATTGCTGCTAAAGGAACAAGTTGTGTTGTATAGGGCAAATCGTTTTCACGATATATTCCTTGATGAACAAGGAATGACGCAGCCGACTCAAACCCACTAATTAAGAAATCTCGATTTTCCTTATATTCTTTGAGATTCAATCTGAGAATGTCTCTCTTTTTACAAGAAACAGCACTCATTCCCTTAAGACTTTTCTTATAAGTAGTTAACAATGTCATTGCAGACAAGAAATTATCACCCGTAACATCATTAAGCACCTGCAATTTCTTATCCCTGAATGATTGGCTTATGCTATCCCAATCTGCGCGTAAATCAAATTCATCTGCAGCAAACGTAGCAGTAACCAATTCAAATACCGTTAAAGGGACGCCTCCAGTATTCACATTTTCAAATATTTGGCATACAGCTTCTTTAGGAGTGTTTTTCAATAGTTGTATTACAGGAATTACATAATCTTGAATCGGTCGAATAATTTTTTCTCGGAAATCTCTATATTTGTTCTTATAAGATTTATCGTTATCGTAATAATCGTCTAGTCCATCTTGCCAAGCATCCATATCCTTTGCGGAGAATACGCAATTCAACGGAAACATCAGCTGTTTGTATTCCATTTCCGGAGTAGATAAATCAAGCTCAATTTTACGACCTATTTCGGAAGTAATCTTTTTATTCTTTGAAGAATTCTTTTCATCTGCCGGCACAGATACAATGGCATCTAACCTATCAGCATTTGAATCCAAGCACTTTTCTATATCAAGATAATAGTACCTAAAAATAGTCTTGTCTTTATCCGTATCTAAACGAGTTTTTACCGGTTTCTTTGATTTAAATACCTGAAATAAGGTCGTTAAACGTTGTTGGCCATCAAGAACAAGCCATTCTGGCGATACCATTTTATCAAGGGAAACTCCCGTAAACAGTCTACTTTTGAAACGAATAGAATCTCCACCCGCCTGGAGAAACATTGCTGCGCCCATCGGATAACCTGACGAAATACTTTCAATCAGTTTGCAAATTTTAGTATCATCCCAAACCCAACTTCTTTGAAATTCCGGAAGTTGCGCCCCACCTTCTTCAACCAAACGAAGAAGATCTGCAAGTTTTTTATCGTGAGATTCTACGGACATAATTAAGTTCCTTATTCAAAATCAAAAGTATAAGTGCCTAAAGCCAGCACCTGCGTAAACTTTCTCGTTTGAGAATCGTATGACACTGATTGCGGCAAAAGTGCTTTCATAATTTCCTGATTTTGCACAAAGCAATTATGCCATTTACGTTTCATCAAGCGTCTAAAATATCTTATAACCGTACATTTATTGTCTTTTCCCAAACCACCCATCAGCATAACACAACGAAATAAGGATCTAGTCGCATATCGACGCCCTAATTTGAAGTGCTCATTCAAATCTGCTATACAATCTAACTGAAAGGTTCTTTCAATTGATTTTCTAGGAGGATTCTCTATCAAAAGAATTTCCAACAAATCATCAACTTTACTTCTTAAAGAAAAATCATCACAGTTTCGATCTAGCATATAAAACAAATCAAAGAGTTGACTACTCAACAGCTCAAATTTATGCGCCCCATAATAAACATTATTAGAAAATTGATCATTTCGCTTCATATACGTGCTTATCGCTTTTATAATTTCAACATGTGTCCTTAACCAGAAAAAAGTTCCTTGCTTCAAAAAACGTTCATAAACACTTGATAACTTTTCCAAGATGAATCCATACTGAATTACCATTTCAGGGCAAATATGTTCCGTTTTGAAACTTTCTAGGAGAAGTTCTTCATAGCAATTCAAAGTATCTTTATCAAACTGTTCATAATCACGATGCGAAAACTGCAACGCACTATTCATCGCAATTATAAAAGATTTTTCTCTCACAAATTCAGTCAAATCGCCTTGATAATATTTCATTATAGAGCGGCGATGAAAAGAATTTGGATTCATTATTGCACATCGGATAATATTTTTCAAAAAAGGCTGTTCATTTATAAAACCAATAACATCCCTATAAGCGTCCATAACAGCAAACGCAGAATAATAGTGACTGATGACTAAGCGATTGCATATTCTATCATCAGCCAAAATCAACAATGTAAGACAACCAAATCGTTCTGGCTTTTGTGCTTCTGCATTCTTAACTAGCAATTTTATAGAAGGAGCAACCTCACATAGCAGTTCATCATCTTTTCCTCTTTCGCAAAGATTCCTTATCCCAGTAAAAAAATGTTCAGCATTTTTTGGGGAATACAGAACGGGTTTATATGCACTACAAACAAACCAAACAAACGTGACCAAAAATAAAATAAACGCCACCAAACTCCACACAATAGGGCAGCCTAGGCAATAAAGCGAATAATGCTGTATAACCGTAGACAGAACAACAATAAGAACCGTCATCACCAAAAGAATCACAAACTTTTTATAGCCACGAACTTTTAAACGAAAGGTAATTTGAGGGTTCAATGTTGGAATAATAGCCATCACAAGAGAGGCTACTATTAGAATATCGCCTATGCCAATTAGTGACTCCAAAATTACTCCTTACATTTTGATTTGGCAGTTCTTAGGTGAGAAAGAAGTGAAGCATCCGATCATTCGAAAAAATCAACTTTCATTGTCCTAAACAGTTTTGACAATATCTTCTATTAGAACATTTTCACCACTTTCTTGATCTGTCTCAACATATACTAAGTTAACAGTTTCTTCAAAAACAGGTTTTGAAGAAACTTTAATTACACTTTCGCATTGAAAATTTCTACTTAAAAAGCGATACTTTATGTCGAAATTCGCTTCAGTTCGAGGAAGACGAATAAACGTTTTAATCCTTCGTCCATCACTAGGAACTAGTGCACCTTCACCATGATAAGTAATTTTATGAGATTCAATACAATAAGATTTTTGCATAAAGTTCAAACTAGAAATGGCAAGGCCTTCTTTCACAACGTTATCTTCTACGAAATTACAGTCGTCACCAGCCAAGCCAACGAACAATTTATAATCATCAAAAGTTTCATTTCCGTCATTATAAAATGTGATTGACAAAAGGACCAATGAATGATTCTCTTTTTTCTCAGAATTCCAAAACAATTTAGCAGGTCTCAAAGTTTCAACAACACTATTTTCCCCGCATAATTTGGCAATAGCACTTTGGCCCTCATCAAACAAAGGGGTTTTCACGGGAATTCTTTTTATACGTTTCGTAATTTTTTTCGCATATCGAGGAGTTAAAACTAAATCTTTTTCAACATCATTTATTTTTACAAGTAATGAATTTTTTTCAACAAATCCTTGTCCATTCACATACCATTCATAGGTATTCTTGTTTTCTTCAATCAAATCAACAATATCTTCCCAAGAATATAGCTCAATAGAAAAGTTCCCTTGGGTTCGGCTTTCAACATCCTTTTCCCTTATATAGGTTTCTATTTTTTCATCCTTATTTGCAGTAGTCGTAAAGATGAAGCGTTTCAATTTAGGCTTAAATGTTAATGCTTTTTGTATTTCTTGATCAATTTCATCTTCGGTTAACTGCGCATTAGTATAATCATCTTTTCCCTTACATTGTATTCCGCAATAATCTATTTCTCCTTTTGGAACTCCATATACATCCACACCATGCTGGCTTTGACCAGCACGACCATTTTTCTTAATTGAAGGACATTCCCAAATTTCGCCCCATAGTTTCTTACATAAATCTTCAAAATCTTGCCAGTGTTCCGGCTTTCTCATTGTTTTTTTCATACAATTCACATTCCGTTAATTAAAGCACCATTCTCATACGCGAATTCTTCTTTCTGAACAAAATAATTTTCACCTACAAGTTTATGCACAGACACTCGACAGTTTTGAGAAGAAGATATCTCTTTGCTTAAAATCTCCAGAACATCAGCATCCATTCCTTCTGTCATATATTTACGGAGTTGTTTCCCTTCTGCAGTCAAAGACATTGAATAGGTCATTTCAAATTTTTCAACATCCTTCCAAACTCTCAAAAAGCAATTAGGATAAGGAATGAGGATACATGTTTTATCACCAATTTTTCTTCTTCCGTAACTACGATACTCGCCAAAACCAGAAGCAAATCGCGCAAGCCCTAGGTTTTCTAGCATTTGTTGATTGTGTAGATTGATTTTGAAAAAAGAGGAATCAGACATCATCAATCCAACATGATTAAAAAGATACCCGTCACTAGAAAAATACCTGACAAATTTGCCAAAGAAATCTAAATCTTCCGTAGACAGGTCACCAAGCGTTCGAATAAATCTTGCCGAGACACTTCCGTGAGTTTTCGTTTCAAATTCAAGAACTTTAGCAAGAATTTGCTGTTTCAACGGATTAGAAGTCATTTTAGCCCGTTCTAACCACAGGAGCCACCAATCTGGATCCATATCCTTATCATCAACTTCTTCCGACTTCGTTTCCTTTGTATTTTCACAAAATTGACTTAATACGGAAACAATGTTCAGACTTTTTTGACCATCTGATTGCACATCAATGATATGCCCCATAATAAGCTTTCGTTCATTTTCATCTTGAAACTGATTAATAAAATTTACTTGATATGCAGGATCATTTAAAATTCGATACTCATTCAAAAATTTTTCATGAACAGCTTTTTCCGTTTGTTCTTTGCGTTCTTCGTAACGAATAACATCGCCAAGTATAGGGATTTTTTTCACAAGTGCATAAAAGCCTTCCGATGCACCTGCCACAGCACCAACGGCATTTGTCAATGAATCCATAATGTTCTCCTTTTATACAATTACAAGATGCAACCTCTACACTCTAAAATCTAAATCCTACACCTCAATTTGGCCGGTCATGAGGAGCGGGAGAAGGGTGTTGCGTTGGGTGGTTAATGTTTCGATTTGTTGCGAATTTACCAATTGCTTTTTAAACAATGGTGTAACCTGAGAACTGAATCTTTTCATGGTCTCTTCATCGGGAATCGCAATTCTACTTTGATTCAAATGGTCTGTTGTAATATGCCCCATTGTTGTTTTACGGGCTTCAGCCATTCTTTTAAAATTTCCAATATAATCTTTCAATTGGAAGTAAACGAAATACAATGAGAAATATTCTTTAGGAGTAACTTTGAAAATGTGTTGATTCAAACCACCTTTAACACCATTCCACATCATCACTTCTAAAGATGCTGACCATGAGAATAGTAAATCACCAGGATTGACAATAACTTTTTCGGGGATGTCACTTCTTACAAACTCGGTGTCGGCGGTAATGCCTTCATGCATTTCTCGGATTTTGATAACAGGCAATTTATATTTTTCTGTTGTCGGTCTATATTTCTGACAAGCCAGTCCATTTGTAAAATCAGCAATTCGATAAAGATTATCAATTTCCCAACCTACAGGGATGTTGCGGTTGAGGGTTTTGTTGTAGGTGGTTTGGTGGCCGGCGCATTGGAGGAAGGTGTAGTCGTAGATTGTTTTGGCGGTTTGTTCCAGCACGCGATTCTGGGCTCGGAGATTTTCAATATAATCATCTAGCGCCGAAAGGACCGCAGCAATTTTCTTTTGCTCCGAAAGCGAGGGCACAAAAATTGGAAAATCTGCTATTTGTTTACCACTTATATGAGGGATCGAAGAGCCTGTCTTTATAGTATTCACATATTCAATAAATCTAGGCGAAGAAATATACTGCCAAATATATTTCTGGTCATACCCTTTTTTTGCGCGAACACAAGCAACTCGCTGAACAAGAATTAATGGTAAGTCTTCTTTTTTTACAATTGCAAAATTTTTCCCAACTTTCGACCCATCCATTCCAATCACTATATCATACTCTTTCAAATAATACGGTGTCAAACCATCTGTTAAATCACTCCACCAACGAGAGTCGTTTCCAAATCTTAAAAATCGTTCCGATACATTCATCCCCCGAACAAGACGAACCCCGTTTCCTTCTGTATTGAATTTTTCACTTTCAAAAGGAAACCCCACTAATATGTCCGCCACATCACCCAACTTATACTTTGTCATTTCCATACCATCACCTTCCTCGAAGGATTCTTTCTGATCGAATTATTCTGAACTCTTTTTCTATACGATCTTTTTTCGTTCCTTCAAAAATGGGAAAAGGAGAAGCGTTCGCTCTTCTTTCCGCTTCCTGCCAATCAAGTTGTTCTTGGCATTTTTCTTGTTTTCGCTTCAGCTCAACCAATTGCTCTTTTTCTTCTTTTTTTTTCTCAGTCTGTTCTGCAAATTCAAGTTGTTTTTTTGCAAGCTCTCTTGAAACCTTAATAGAATGTATTGACACAAAAAGAGCTATCAAACTAATGAGGATAGCGATAACGTTCACAATCACTTCCATATTCACTTCCCCACGAATTTCAAATTGGCGAGCTGTTTCTGAATTTGCTTATCCAGTGTGACACCTTCTTTGGAAAGGGTTTCTAGTTCCTTGGCGAAGCCCTTTATCTTGGCCTTGAATTCTTCGGGAGTAATCTCTACGTATTCCACCTTGATATCAAAGTATTGGCCTGCGCTCAGACTGTAGCCCTTTTCCCTGATATCCTTGTATGTCACGGCAACAGAGAAATCTTCCACCGTTTTCTTTTTGCGGAAGGTGGTTACAATCTTCTCGATTTCTTCGGAGCGTAAACGACGCTTCTGGTTGTTGCCTTCCTTGTATTCTTCACCAAGCTTGCTGGCATCAATCAAAATCACCTTGTCGGAATCTTTCTTGGGCGATTTGTCGAAGAACAGCACAGAAACGTTGGTTCCGGTATTCGCAAACACGTTACTCGGCATGCTGACCACGCCACTAACGATATGCTTGTCGGTAATGTATTCCAGAATTTTCTTTTCAACACCGGACTTGCTGGTAATAAAGCCCGTAGGGATAACGATTGCGCCCTTTCCTTCGGCCTTTATGGAATTAATCACGTGCTGGATAAAGCAGGTGTAAATGGCCATCTTGGGTTTGTTGGGGTCAACCTTCTTTACCTTGTTGGGGATTCCCGCCCAAAAGCGGACACTGTCTGCCGCCAGGGTGTCGGAATACTCAGGGAAATCAAGCTTGAACGGCGGATTACTTACCACAAAGTCAAACTTCTTGAGGCTTCCATCCTTTTCTACATGGGCGGGTTCCAAAAGGGTATTCCCCTGCACCACATTAGGCAAACTGCCTACCAGATTGTTCAAGATTAAATTCAGTCGCAGCATTTCGCTGGACTTGTCCGAAATATCCTGGCTGTAAATGGAGCAGCGGTCCTCGCCCACCTGGTGCGCAAGCGCCATAAGGAGCGTGCCGGTACCAGCACTGGGGTCGTAACAGGTTGCTCCCTTGTATTCGGTTTCGGGATCCACCAAAAGTTGAGCCATCACCTGGGCAATTGCTCGGGGAGTAAAGTATTCCGCATACTTACCGCCACCGGCATTGTTGTAATCCTTAATCAGGTATTCAAAAATGCCGCTGAAAAAGTCATACTTTTCGTTAAAAACTTCTTCAAAGTTAAATTCCGCGATGTTCTTTACCAACGCCTTGGCAAAATCATCGCGCTTACCAATGTCAGTGACATAGGGCGTAACGGCAGCAAAGATATTCACCTTCGCCTTGCCCGAAGTCACCACCGAAAACTGGTCCTGGTTATAGGTCGCGATATCAACCAAAGTGGAATCTAGCAACGCCGAGAAATCGCCCTGAGTCGAAGCATTGTATAAATGGCTCAAAGTCTGATGCGGCTTGATTAAGGGGATGCCTCCGCCCATATAAGAGAACAAATCCTCGACTTCTTCGTCGGTAAAGGAATCGTATTCAACATCCCACTTTTCCGCTTTGCTCAAGCGCTTTTTATAAGGAGTCTTTTGGTTCTTGGCTTCAAAGGCAAACTTGTCGTTAAAGAACTTGTAAAGGAAAATCTCCGTGATTATCTTGTATTCGTTGCCGCCATTTGCAAGGCCATACGCACCCGTCGTACTTTTAAGGGAATCAATAAGGGCTATGGTTTTGGCTTTGAGTTCTTCGGTGTTCATTTACACTCCATAACTATTATACTGATTGATGTATTCATTAGAAATCAGGTTGCTAATGAATTTGCGGTCATCAAGACTTGCAGTCAAATCAAGGTCCATGAACTTGTGGCTTACGCAGCCCAAAATATCCTTACGGAGTTTGTCCTCGTTTTCCACAATTCCCGGATTCTTTTCAAACAGGTCGTCGGCAGAGTCCTTGATTTCGATAAGGCTTTTCTGAATTTCGAATTCTTCCTTAGCAAGCAAGGGTCTTTCCTTCTTATCGCTTTGGGCACGCACTTCATTTGCTTCTACAATTCGCTTGTGAATGCGGACAAATTTCTCATCGTCCTTGTAATGGGACTTTAGCGCGCGATTCTTGCGATTGATTTCCTTGATTTTAGACATTACGTCTTTCAAGTAGAAAATGCTGCCTTCGGCTTCAGTTTTGTCTTTAGGAATGTAGCCGTGTTCCCTGAAATACTTTTTGAATTCTTCAATAAGGTTGACAAACTTGTCTTCTTTCTTATCGAAGTTGGCATCAAATTCGGCACGGACCTTTTCGGCTTCTTCCCTAAGGCTATTGATGATAATCTTGAGTTCTTCTGAAATGCCCTTGCGGAATTCAAAATCCAGACTATCAAGAATCGTATTGATTATGCCCGACACATCTTCGCTATGGTCGTTGCCTTCCTTGAAGTTAATAGCAGCAATACGGCGTTCCACTTCACGCAGCAAAACAGGAATGCCACCGGGCAGCATGTTCTTATACTTGTCCTGCAGTTCAACGTTCCCGCTGGAACGGATTCTGTTGCCCAGGCCCTTTGCATCTTCAAGAATTTTACGAAGGTGGTACAAAGGTTCCTTGTCTTCAATTCCATCAATGACTTCGCGGAATTCTTCGTAATTCTCGGTAGGGAAATTCCACAAGAAATCCGTCAGTTCCTTAATCTGCAGCTTGACTTCTTCGGGATTTTCAATAATCACCTGGCCCGGGTCAGCGGAAAGTTCCAAGCCAGAATCTTCTGTAGTCTTGTTCAGTTCCCGCAGGTAACGGTCGTTGGTGGCATCAAAGTTTTCCTTGATGTCAACAAAGTCCACCACGTAGCCGTATTTGAAATCCTTATACGGGCGATTGACACGAGTCAGCGCCTGCAACAAATCGTGACCATCGAGTTTGCGACCAAGATACAACTTTTTCAAGCGGTTTGCGTCAAAACCCGTAAGCAACATTTTATTGACAATCAAAAAGTCCGTCGTCATGTTCTTCTTGTAGTCAACAATGTATTCCTTGCGTTCCTTCTTGTCTCCTTCGTCATGGAGAATCAGGGACGCCTTCAACGGTTTTTCAAAGAAAGAAGCGTTGTAATGCATCAGCTTTTCTGCCGCCATGTTTGCGACTTCTTCTCTCTTTTTCTCAATGACGCTTAATGCAAAATCGTAGCGTTCGTTCCACAACTCAAAAAGTTTACGGGCCTGGTCGTTGGTTTTGCAAACAATCATCGCACCAATAGACTTGTCGTCGCATTCAACGCGGAAAGAGGTAAAATCATCGATGATATAATCCAGCAAGGCGTTCAAATACTTTGGATGCTCAATGATTTTATCCTTATCGATATCGCTCTTTTTGACTTGAATCTGGTTTGCCGAATTGTTTTCAAGCTCATCAAGAATCCCCTGCAAAGTTTCTTTGTAGTGGGTTTCAATGGGTTCACGCATCAACTTAAGCGTGTAACCGTCCGCAATTGACTTGTCGTAATAGTAGGTGTGAATGTAATCGCCAAACACGCGCCAGGATTCACGTTCTTCACGAAGCAGCGGAGTGCCCGTAAGGGCGAGCTTTATTGCATGTTTGTCGGCACTCAAAAGGTTTGCAAGGAACGCACCTTCGGGATTGTAACCTCGGTGAGCCTCGTCAATAAAGAATATTCGTTGCAGGTTTGTGTTGTAGCCCGCAGAAATATCTACTGGGGCCTTGTCTTCGGCAAATTTCTGGATATTCACCACGGTGATTTCCAGCCTACCGTCGGCACTTTTTACCAGCTGCGTATTCTTGATATCTGCCATGAGTTGTGCGCGGTCTTCTACAGTCTGCACAACAAGTCCACGAGCGGCAAACTCGTCGCACGCCTGTTCCATCAGGTCGATTCTATCCACGATGAAATAGAACTTGGCGGGAATAGACTTCTTCGCAAAATAGTCGGTGAGGCTCTTTACGGAGTAATAAGCCAAAGCCGTCTTGCCGGAGCCCTGCGTATGCCAAATGATTCCACTCTTTACGCCTTCATCCAATTTTTTACGGATGGCAAAAGAAGCGAAAAGTTGCTGGTAACGCATTACATGTTTTTCAAGCGTCTTAATCTTTTCGCCGTCGTCTTTTTCGACAGTCTTTTCTACATAGGCAAAACCATAACGAAGCAGGAACAAGAAACGTTCCTTGCTCAGCAACGAAGTCAGAATGCGGTTCGTGGGAGTAGTCACCTTGCAATTCGTAGCATACTCCGGATGGCACTTGAGGGAAAGGCAATTTCTGTGCTTAAGAATCAGTTTTTCAGTGTCTTCCGAAACCTCTTGATACGAATACTTGGGGCCAAACTTTTCGTCTTCTTCGCGGAACACATTGAAAAACGCTTTCTGCTTACCAATGCAGGCGTAGAACGCACCCTGGACAGGAACACGATTCGCATTGTCGTATTCTTGATTGTTGCTAAAAATCATCAGCTGGGTGATGTTCAGAAAACGCCTAAAACTTTTGTTGGGCAAACGTTTCTGGTTAGTACGGCTTTGCTCGGCAACAATGCCTTCCGCATTATTCGGCTTTTTCACTTCGATAAAAGCCAAAGGCAACCCGTTCACAAAACACGTTATATCTGGGCGGAAACTATCACCCGTCTCCTGATTCTCGCAAGGAAGTTCCGTCGTCACGAGCCAGCTATTGTTCTCCGGATTTTCGAAATCAATCAGCTTGATTCCAGAATTCGAAGAAAGCACCTGGTAAAATTCACGACCAAGATCGTCGCTGCCAAGCTTGCTCAACGCAAACTTCGCAAAAATTTGAAGGTCGTGGAGCTTTTGCTCCGGATTTAAACGAACAAGTGCTTTTAGGAATTCATCGGTAAGAACGTTATTGTTCTTGTCTAGCCTACCTACCGGAGTTTCTTCGCCGCATTCAGCAAAATAGGTGTAACCCAAACGGCACAGATGAAGTGCCGCCGGGACCTGAACTCTAGTACATTCGTTAAATCCAGCCATAATCTTTAACTCAAAAACCGGCTTGCCCAAGAGGGCAAACCTTATGTTGACAATATACCTTAATAATATGGGGGATAATTCTATGTTTTTGGAGAAATAGCGTTTTTCAGGAAAAAAGCTCTCTCCGACATCAGTTTTCGGACGTAACAGACGCCAATAAGTAAAATTATTTTAACTAAATGCTATTTTTGGCCTAAAAACGGCAAATCATCCACCATTGTTCAAAAACTTTTGAACATTTTTATTAAATCGCTATTGACTCGTGCTTTTTGATATTGTATATTTGAACATAGAAAATAAATCAAAATTCAAACACAACAACATCAGTAAATCACGAGGCGCCGCCATGAAAAACAACATCCTTAAGTTAGAAATGTTCGAAGCCGTATGCAAGTGCGGCCACGTCGGGAAATCGCATTACGTAATCATCAGTTTCCCCTTGATGGCGCAGTCCAAGAAAGACGCCGCCAGAATCGCTCGCGGGATGCCGCGCGTAAAGCACGACTACCAAGATGCCATTTTGAACGTTTTCAATATTGACCAGAAGCGCTACTTTGAACTGCTTGAAACCAACGACCGCGACCCCTATCTTCATTGCACCTGCATTCAGGATCAGAATATGCTCGACCTGTCTGACCGATTAATGGACGAAGACCGTTCGAATCATTACACTTCCCGCAAAGAAGAAAACAAAAAGTCATTCTATTGCAACAAGCAAAAAATCCGCAACCAGAAAAAATACATGACTCGTTACTACGACTTTGAGAAAATCAGCAACTACAACACCATTGAATACAACGACATTGCATAATGGAGACAACCATGACGAAAAAAAGATTAGGCGACATTTCTAAAATTACCGGTGGCCAAATCACTTCCAGGCTGGAAAAGAAAGAAATCGACGATCTCTTTGAGATTGTACGCGAATCCGACAAGCCAAAGATTACATGCGAAGCTCTTGTTCTTGTACCCAGAGCAATTTCGAATGGTTTTGTGGACAAATCTTCTTTGATGAAAATCGTTTGCGAAAAAGAAACCAAAAAAGAACTCGACGCAACGGACTTGACTTCATACGTTGACGAAAGCAAAATTACGAAAGCAAACACTTTGGTTTTGAAGTTGTCCACGCCGTACGACGCCTGCGTTATCACGAAAGATGACGAGAACCTGATCGTCTCATCTTTTTGCGCATCCCTGACGCTTACGGATAAAGACGTTGACTTACTTTATGTTCTCGCCTTTTTGAATTCAAAACCATACCAAGACCAAATCAAGGACCTCGCAGCAGGTTCCGCCATCCCTTTAATTTCTGTAGGAGCAATCGAAAATGTACAGATTCCTCTTCCGTCTAAAGAGGAACAAAAACAAATTGGAAAGGATTTCATAAACACTATGAAAAAAATCAAACTCATTAATAAAGTCATCGCTTTGGAAAGCGAAAAAATGAACTCTATTTTCTACGGAATGGAGGGATAAGAAGATGGATAAAAATAAAAGTTTTGCAAATGACTTTATTCACGGAATGCTTCTCAATGGGGCTCCTGATGATCGTTTAATTCCATATTCTGGTGCAAAAAAGACCTTGATTGAATTGCTTTTTTTCAAAGCAATGATGACAAAGTCTGATTTTGCGAACATGCAAGGTCAAGAAGACTTCAATGTAATGCTCGACTTCATGCGTATGTGCACCTCCGGCGGAGATGGATACGACGAAGCGATTACAGCAAAGACATTAAACATGTTCGAAAGGAACCACGGACTTCCCTGCGGAACTCTTGAAATAGATTCCTTTAAGAATCTTTTGCGTAATCATTGGTATCTCATCCATGAGACTTTCTCTTTAAACATTTCCTCGCTGGAAGGCGATTACGCAACAAGCTTGGCAGATTTAATCACCCGTCCTCAAGACAACAAGGACTCCGCGAACACCTATCTTTATTACACAAACGAAAGTCTTCAACAATTAGCAGCAGGAATCCTGAAAGTCAAGAACAATGAAACATTTATGGATTGTTGTTGCGGAATGTTTTCTTCAGCGCTTTACAACGACGCAGCAAATTACATCGGCGTTGAATTGGACAAAGAAATTGCCGGCATCGCGGCAATGATCCTGATTATGGCCAAGAAGAAATTCAACATCAAACACGAAAACTTCTTGGATTACAAAGATAAAAATGTTGCAGACAAAATTCTTGCCGATATTCCCTGCGGCACAGGAACGCCCCAAACGGAGAATCGTCCTTACGGCAAAAATACCGAAGCTTATTGTATTGAGAACGTTGTCAACGCTCTTAAAGATGGCGGCAAGGCTGTAGTCGTCTGCTTTGGATCGATTTTGAGCAAACAGGATTCTTCGAAAAAATTGCGCGAGGCTCTTACGAAAGATCACTTGCAGGCAGTAGTCGTTTTGCCTCCGATGAGCAATGGCACAAAATCAAATACCAATTTGATCGTTCTGCAAAAAAATTGCCATGCCAAGGAAATCAAGTTCATCAACGCATCGAATCTTGACATCAAGAACAAGAACAGATTGACGCTGAACGAATCTGATATATCAGACATCATCAAATGCCTAGATGGCGAAAATGCTAATTGTTTTTCCGCAAGCATCCCTGTCGAAGATATTTTGAAATCCGATAGCATTTCTTGGACTCCGAACAGCTACGTAAAGGGAGATGAGAAAAGCAAAGGGCGTTCCATTGAAGAAATTGATAATGATTTGAAAGAAACCTACAAGAAACTTAAAGACTTGTTTCTGAGTTAATTGTTGTTGTTCATTCTCATAATCGCTCGCCGACGGCGGGCGTTTTTTTTGCAGTCGGGGCGTTGCGGGGTGTCCCCGCTAGAAGGGGTAGCGAGCAACGGAGTGCGAGCGAGGGGAAGGCATTCTCCTCAAAAAACACCATTACACCTTGACATATTATAGCATATATGCTATATTTAATGCGTGGAGTTCAAGTTTTTTCCAAATATTCGCAATTATGACCCCGAAAACACGGAGCCTAAAGACGAAATAGGTGATGTCGGAAGAGAATTGGAGGATTTGTCAAAGCGGCGTCCCGATCTGTATTTGCGCGTAAAGAGTTTTTTGCTGATGTTAAAGAGAGTTTTAGATCTAACTCCGTATTTGCAGAACAGTCAAATTTATAGGTTCCCTAAAGAATATGACGGTCTCTATGAAATGCGGATTCCCAAGCAGGCGCGAGGTGGTGTCTTTAGAATATATTTTTGTATGTCGTTGCGCGAGTTGAACACTTTGATTTTGTTGTGTGCGGAATTGAAGCATAAAAAGGAACCTATGAAATTGGCAACGGCTTTCAGCAAATTGAAGCAATATAGGGAACTTGTCAAACAAGGAGCGATGCTATGAAAAAGAACCAAGTCCTAGATTTCATGGACACTCTTGAAAAGGGTGACAAAAAGCTTGACTCGTATGCGAAAATGTACGAGGCTCTGTCGGCGTTCCTGACGGATTTCGACTTCTTGAAAGATTCCTTGGGTTTGACTCAGCAGGATGTCGCCGAGAAGATGGGCACCACGCAGAGCGCCATCTCTCGCATAGCATCGCTGAAAACGAATCCATCCTACAAACAGTTGCAGAAGATGGCGGAGGCTGTCGGTGGCGAACTCCTTGTCACCCCGATGAAAAGCATGACCGTCCAGGTACCTTACGACATGCAAGAGTCCGTGCGCAAACTGGCCGCAAGCGAGAACAAGTCGACAAGCGATTACCTGGAAGGCGTTTTTCGCAACGCCATAGAGTTGGAACGCTCTAGCTATATGCACCGAACACTCGCATTGAGCAAAGTTTGCGAACCGAGGACTGTATACAATTGCCACGGCAGAAAGCCTAAGCGGAAAATGAAATAATTTACCCTAACTGTCCGGGCAGCACGAACTTTTCCTTCGGCGGGAATTCTACGTCGTACTTCTCGAACGCCTCGGGGTTTCGCATGGCGACAAAGTACGGTTCGGGGTCGCGGTAGCTGCCGGTGATTCCGTTGAGGAACCCTTCTTGCAGTTCCTTGCAGAGGAAGTAAGGCGCGTCGCTTTCGGGGTCGTCGGCGTAGCGGATTCCCCTGGTGCTCGCGACCACAAAGCCGCTCTTGCCGTAGAACGCGATGTTCCCGCAAATCAGGAGGCAGCCCGCGCCCATCTCGGTGGCAATTCGCATGGAATGGTCGAGCAATGTTTTCCCGTATCCCTTGCGCTTGTAGTCGGGGCGGATGCTGATGGGCCCGAAGGTCATCATGCGGATTTTGCGTCCGTCGTCGGCGTCGATGTGCGACCACGCGTACATCACGTGCCCGATGATTTCGCCGTCCACTTCCAGCACGAGCGAGAGTTCCGGCACAAAGTCGGGCTCGCTCCTGTAGCAGTGCAGCACGTAATGCTCGGTGCATCCGGGACGGTACACGTTCCAGAAGGCTTCGCGGGTAAGGTTTTCGACGGTCTTAAAGTCGCGCGGTTGTTCCGTGCGGATGGTGTAATTTTTCATTGTTTATCTCCAGGTTGAATTTTTATGACGGGCATAAAAATCGCCTTGGAAGACGGCCCAAGGAATGTCTCCCAAGGCCCTAGACAATGAACCAAAATTTGCTAAACAGCATCCAGTCTCCGTAAATTGGTACTAGCGGGAATATAGAATTTTTTTCGTGTAGTTCGTATTCCGCACATGAGTAGTTGTCAAGGAATATTTGACAACTGCCGGGGCGTTGCGGAAAGTCGGAATAGCCGACCCTATAACGGTACCCCTACCTCACCTGCACTTTCCGGATTTCGCTGCCGTAACGCAAAATATAGGTGCCGGGGTTCCTGAATTTTGCGCGGAGGGCTTCAGCGAGTGATTTGTCGCGGTCGGCAAAATCGCCACCGTTAATTTGTTCAAACCGCAAGTTTCCGAGAAGGCGTCCCTGCAGGTCGAAAACATTCGCGGCGCCACGGGTGGCGTGCAGCCCAGGTAAATGGCCGTTGCGGGGCATGGCGATGGAGGCGACGCTTTCCGCGGAACTTGAAGACCCGACGACAGAGCCACTAGATTCCGGGTCAAGCCCGGAATGACGTGACGAACTCATCCCGTATTCGAACGCACCGAGGTCGGGTGCTTCGCCCACAAACGGGAATCCCAAATCTTCGCCCTTGTCGATAGCACGGCTCCCCTTCTTGAGTTTCAAGAAGCCCACGTCTGGCAAGCTACCGTCGGCGTTACGCGGGCCCAGGATTCCCGGAATCGTCGAGAGATCCTTGCCGGTGACGGTCATGCTCGGGTCGTCGAGACTCTCAAAGTCATCTTCGGTCAAGTCAAGATTTAGGTTCCATGTGTTGTTCTCGCCGGCGGGGCATTCCACATAACGGTCGATGTTCTGGCTCGGTATATACTCCCAGCATTCTCCGATTTGCGAGAGCTTATTCGGGAAGGCGATGTTGTTCTTGAGTACGTGCGCATTGTCACCCGTAAGCGGAGCCACCTCGGCAAGACGGTTGCCTTCGGAATCAAAGAGTGTCGAAGCCATGCTGAAGGCCCGGTCCACATTCATGTACGAAGTATTGTTGAGCCACTTGCTGCCGGCACCGGTGTAGTTCGCGTAGAAGCCCGTGGACTTGTTTTTCCAGGCGGCGCAGAACTTGATGGTATGCCGCCCGCCGCCGAGGGTGCTCTCGCCCATCTTGATACCGTGTCCGTTGCCGTTCTTCGGGTTTCCAAGCCCGTAATCGCTGTAGCCGTTCCCCATGGCGTAGCAGTTCTCCAGCACCACGGGGAATTCCTGGTTGATGAAGTCAAAACCGTCGTCGCTGTTCCACCAGGCGCGGCACCCGATGAACTTCGTGGTATCGCCCTCGCCGGGTTTTTGGTAATGCGCGCCAAAGCCGTCGGCATTTTCGCCGTCGCCCTGCCAGCCCAAAGGATCGTAGTTGTCGTGCGCGTCGCAGTTCAGGAATATGTGTCCGCCGCCATCCGGCGCGCCGTCGTTCGCGAAGAATCCGGGACCCGCATTGTGGTGGCTGTCAATCTGCTCCAAGAAAATGTGCTTGCTCGCGTAAAGAAACACGCCGGAATTCGAGTTGTGTTTCATAGGCGTGTTGCGGACATCAAAACCCTTCAAGTGCAGGTACTTCGCCGAAATCACAATCGGCGACGTGTACATCGCGCCCTCGGGAGTGCCGTCGCTATGTTCCACGCCTGCCGCCACGGGCAAGTTCGCGCCGTCAAAAATCGGGCGCTCGCCCGGATAGGCCAGGTAATGGATGCGGTTGTCGTCGCTCTCGCCGCTTGCCGTGAGGACGATTGCCGCAGTCATCCTGTAACGCTCGAAAAAGACCGTATCGTGCAGGTCGTAGATGCCGCCGCGTACCCACACGGTGTCGCCCGCGTGCACCACCTTGTTCGCCTTGTTGAGCGAGGCGAAGGGTTTTGCTTTTGTACCGGCGTTGTTGTCGCTGCCATCGGTGGCCACATAGTAAACGGCACCGAAGGATTGCACCGCCGCGAGGGCGAGCGAGAATGCAAATACTCTACTGTTCCATTTTTTCAGGCGCATGTCCGACTCCGCGAATTGTCCTAATCCACAAAAAAGCACGGGCAAAGCCCGTACTCATGAATATACACTATTTTCGGAGTATTGGGTACAAATTATTTGAAAATAGCCTCGATATCGGCGCGGCTCAGGTAGGTGCGCTCGTTCAGGGCCTGCGCAATCTTGCAGAGCTGCGTCTGGCAAGCCATCAAAATGTTGTAATCCTGCTCGACCACGTTCGTCTCGGCCAGCTGAAAATAGTAGCACGCCGCCTGGAACTTCTGGTAATCCGGATCGCTCTTGTAGAGTTCCATGGGCAGTTCCTTCATGACGGTATCGAGGTCGCACTTGAAATCCTTGCGCATCAAAAATTCCGCGATGTGACCCGCCATCGCGATATGCGCGTCGCCCTCGAGTTCCGTACCCGCGATGTGCGTGGTGCCCGGCTGCTCCCTGGAATTGTTCATCTTCACGTAATCCAGCGGGCGCTTGAATAAAAACGCGACAAGCGCGTGGCCCGCCTCGTGATTGCACAACTTCTTGAATTCCTCTTCCCCGAAAAACTCCACCAGCGATTCATGCGTCAAGACTTGTTCCGGCATTGCGAAACTCCTTTTTTAGCCGGATAAAATATATGAAAAAACTCCCCTACTCCAGGTACCATACCGTTTCGACAGTATCTCCGGTTTTTTAGCGGGCATCCTTCACGGCAGACTCCAAAATCTGGAGTTTCACGTCGTGCACGTCCTTTTTTTGATTATCTTTAATGAAAAAGGAGCCAAACATGCGCAAAAATCTCGGAATCAAGACCTACCTTTACCCCCAACCCACGCTGGTTATTGCCACTTACAACGAAGACGGCACTCCCAATGCCATGGTGGCGGCCTGGGGTAGCGTAAGCGACACCAACCAGGTGGCAATTTACGTAGCACACAGCCACAAGACCATGCAGAACGTCCTTGAGCGCAAGGCCTTTACGGTGAGCATGGCCAACGAAAAGAATATCAAGGCCATTGATTACCTAGGCGTAACCTCCGGCAACAAGGTCGCAGACAAATTCAAAAAATCAGGACTTACCGCCATCAGGAGCGAAAACGTAGATGCCCCACTGATTGCGGAACTCCCACTTGCCTTGGAATGCAAGCTCGTGAGTTACGACGAAAAGACGGAATTGCTTCTCGGAGAAATCGTAAACGTGACTGCCGACGATTCGGTGCTCGACGAAAACGGCAAGCTTTCCGTCGAAAAACTCGCCCCTGTTTGCTACGATTCTGCTGGCCACGGCTACTACGTGATGGAACGCCGAGTAGGTAACGCCTTCAGCGACGGAAAAACGCTTTAGGGAGGGCAATGTGTTTGGGAAAAATTTTATGCACAGCAAGATTCTTGTAACGATTCCATTTGCTGTTGCGGTAATGACCGCATCACTTATGGCCTGCAGTGGCGACAACTCCAGTAATTCAATCGAGATACTGGAATCAAGTTCTGGCGCTGTCACTGCCAGCAGCAAAAATAACGCCGTTCCGGAATCAGGTTCTAGCGCATCAGTCGCAAGCAGCGGTACCGAAACAGCATCCGACACTGTCTGGAACAAGGCAAACCTCACCTGGTACATCTCATGGCCCGACCCCGGTAGCGAAGAATGTGTCAAATACAACGGTTGCCAATGGGCGGGTTACTTTGCAGGTGTCAACGGCCAGCAAACCGAACAGTGGGTCAGCCAGCACAACATCATATCCATCCACGAAAAGGACTGGGACAAATACAAACTAAAAACATTTAGGCTACGAAAAAACGGGCAATCTATAGATGCCGTGGTTTATGACAAGTGCGCTGACAGTGATTGCGATGGATGTTGCACCCAGAATGCAGGCCAGCTCGGGTTCCTTATCGATATCGAAAGCTATTCGTGCGAAAGGCTTACCGGCGACAAGGAAGGCTGCGACGGCGTTGTCGAATGGACCTGCCTGGACTGCGAATAATCCCGGTTATTCCTGTTTGGCCGTTTCTTCTGCAGCCTCTTCGCCGTGATGGGGCTTGGAGACAAGGCTCATGTAGATGGTGCCGAGAATCGCCGCACTGAAGCTGCCCAGCAAAATGCCTAGCTTTGCGGAATCCTGACGGTCGCCTACATCAAAGGCAAGGCCCGCCACAAACAGCGCCATGGTAAAGCCGATACCCGCCAGCATGCCGCCACCCCACAGAATTTTCCAGGAGTAGCTGGGCCGCTTGGAAATGCCAATCTTTACGGAGAGCAGGCTGAACAGGAAAATACCGATGGGCTTGCCGAACACGAGGGCCAAGGCCACCGCACCCATCACGGGGACTTCTACACCACCCAGCTTAATTTCTACGCCGGCGTTGCTCAGGGCGAACAGCGGCATGATAAAGAAGTTCACCCAGGGCACCAGGGGCTTGAACAAGCGCTCCTGCATGGAAATGCTCTCGCGGGCACCCTGCTTGAGCATGGTAAATACTTCGTATTGCTCATTACGGTCCTTCGTTTCGCCAGAAAGCTTGCCGCCAATGCTCCCGGCAAACTGGGCCAGCTTGCCCTTGGCAAGAACTGCCTTCGCAGGCACAGAAAGGCCCAGCAGCACACCCGCGATGGTGGGGTGCACACCGCTCTTGACAAAGAAGGCCCAGACGGCCACTCCGATGATATGGAACAGCAGCAAGTTCCTGATACCTATGCGGAAAAATACATTGATCAGGGCCAATAGGACAAAGCCCATGCCCAGGGCCGCAAAGTTGATTCCGTCACCACTGGGGTAACCGATAGCAATCACAAGGATAGCGCCGATATCGTCGGCAATAGCGAGAGTCAAAATCATCACGCGCAAAGCATGTGGCACCTTCTTGCCGAGAATCGCCATACAGCCCACCACGAAGGCGATATCGGTAGCCGTCGGGATTCCCCATCCGTGTCCGGCCCCTGCAGGGCAAAGAGCCAGGTAAATCAACGCAGGGAACAGCATGCCGCCCGCCGCAGCAATGATGGGCAAGCTCGCCGCCTTGGGGTCGTGCAGTTCACCATAGGCAATCTCCCCCTTCACCTCGAGACCGATGTTGAAGAAGAAGATGGTCATCAGCGCATCGTTGATAAACCAGTGCAAGTCCGCAGCACCCACCCAACTGCCGATGGTCAAGGCAAAAGGCAAGTGCCAAACGTGGTGGTAACTCTCCGGGCTCAGGTTCGCCCACAAAAGTGCCGCAACCGTCATGATGATAAGGACAATCCCACCCGTGGTTTCCACCTTCATCAGGCGTTCCATGGGCGTGATGATTTTCCGGATAGGGGTATCCGGGAACAATTCCTCAATCTTATCGCTGCTTGTTACTTTTGCGGACATAAATACCTATGAGCCGTTGAATGGATTAAAAGAACTGGGGCGGCCAACGGGGGTTCTTGGAGGACATGTCGATCTTGTAGAAGTCCTTCTCGAAACGTCCGTCGTCCAGACCGTACATCTGCATCACGTGGCGGGCAATCCACTTGCCGAGCTTCATCACGGTGAGCTTCTTGCGGAGGCGGCCCTGGCAGTCGCGGTTCATGATGTCGGGCAGAGTAGACGTGGTAAGTATTTCGTCGATGGCCGGGCTGTTCAGCTTTTCGCGGGCCTCGGGGCTCGTGTGGAAGTGGGTCACGCCGAAGCACACGCGGTTGGGATTCCCCTTCTTGATGTGTTCGCAGCACTGCACAATCGTAGTACCGGTGCGGACCATGTCGTCGAACACAATCACGTCCTTGCCTTCAATTTCCTCGATGCTGATGTCGGAAAGTTCCGGGTTGAAAGTCATGCTGATTTCACGTTCACCGGTACGGACCTTGTCCATCACCACGCGCTTGCATTCGGGCAGGTCCAGGGCCTCGTAGACAGCGTTCATGAAGGGGCGTGCGCCCTTGTCCGGAGAGACAATCACCAGGTTGTTACCGTCCTTGCCGGTCTGCACAAAATTGCTGTTCTTGATGTAGTGGGCGTAGGCGTCCGTGGGAATCAAATTGTGGAAATTATCCTTGCCGAAAATGTCGGCGAAAAGGTTCTGCACCTTCACGCTGTGGTTGTGCACCGTCACCACGGCATCCACGCCAGAAGTCTTGAGGAGCTGGGCATACAGGAGGCTGGTGAAAGCCTGTCCGTCAAATTTCTTGAGGTCAATGTCCGGGCGGTCCTTTTCCAGTTCGCCTACGCGGTGGGGGCCGCGGTCCTGGGCGCTGTAGAACAGGTCCGGTTCAACCAAGACAACCTGTTCGGCGCCGTTGTCCTTGGCGGCGCGGGCCAGAATGCAGTTGCGCATGGCGTAGTCGTTACGGCTGCGTTCATGGTTCGAGACCGAGCAAATCAAGACAATCTTCCCTTCCAGGCGACGGCCGATATGTTCCATATCGTCCACGTCCAGGCCGTAGCGGGGGCAGAATTCGGAGTTTGCAAAGGTCTTCAGGGAGACCACGTCGGAAATATCTTCACGAAGACCGATGTACTGGGCCATGTCGATGGCAAAGGGGTCGTCGGTGAAGTTGCCGGTCACGATAAAACGATCAGACATAATTACGCCTTGATGTTGGAGTTGATGCATTGGGTAGCGGAAATATAAAATTTTTAGAACCTTCTCACTACAAGGATTTCAAAAGCGGACACGAATTTCTCCTCGAGATGCTCGCCAAAGGCAATGAGGGAATACCCGCACTTGAGGACCACGTTCCACGACCATTTTTCGCCGATGTAGCCCAGGGCAGTTTTCATGTCGGCTTCGGGCAACAGCAGGTTCCCGTCGTCGGCGTACTCGCGACCATAGGCCACGCCCACGACGCCCCAGAGATTCCAGAAATACCCGTTGCCGTAGACAAAGGTGTAGGTGTATCCCATGTCTCCCCAAAAGCTGGTAATATCCCGCTTGTTATCTTCGTAGCCCAGTACGCCGTCGTTGTCCTCGGCGTAATTGTGCTGCAGGCGCCCGCCGATAACCATGCTCCCCGCCGAACTTTTCTGCCGGCGGTCCAAAAAGTAGGCGCTCCTGGGGGCAAACCTGCCGCCTGCGGTAGCCATCCAGAGCATGGAAAAGTACATGTCGAACACCGTAAGGTCTATAAAGCTGTCATCGTCGCCGTCTTCCAGGTTCTGGGAAAAACCGCTGTAATAGCGAACTTTGGCGGTAAGCCACCAGTCCCCCGGAAAAAGGTCCAGGCCGGTCTCGAAGGTCTTGGAGTCGGAATGCCCTTTGCTGGTGGTAAAGGGGAGGCCGTACTTGAAGTCGAAGGAAATATCCCAGGAAGTGCCGAACAGGGTAAACAGGCTGTCGTAACCAAACCCGATACCTACGTCCACGGGCCGGTTAGACGAGAGGGGCTCGTCACCGTAGGCGGTGTTCTTGACCATCATAAAGTTGTAGTCGCACAAAAAGCGGAGCGAAATCCGTTCCCGGAATTTCGAGACGGCCGGCTCATCGGGTTCCTGCGGTTCGGCACTGGCAGGTGCCGAAAAGACGGAACACGCCAGGAGCAGGAGCGGCAAAATTCTTGTCAAAAAAAGCTTCATCAGAGGCCTACGGGCACAAATATAGAAGGATAAAATCTATCAACAAGACATCGTATAGACCTTTTTCTTGATTTTCGTCGGCGATGGCAAGTGTTTATATATTGTTGATTTAATGTTATTTAATTGTGACGGCATTTTACGGGTTAATTTCCAATTCAAACAGATTATTCACAAAATCCATATTTGTTTCACGTGAAACATTTGTTTTGGCAGTCAAATTATCCCCATTTGTGGAAAACCTGTGGGATATTATTCATATTCTATCCACAAAAATAAATGTCTAACCAATTGGCTAGACATTATTGTTTATATTTTGTTTAGAAATTTTATCAACATTCCGAGTCATTTTCCGGGCAATTATCCGCAAAAAAAATTGGAACGCGGAATCTAGAAAAATCCAAACTTAAAATTTCACGGTGCGGGGTGCCGCCGTGAAACTGTAGAACGTGGCAGTCGCGTCCTTGAAGTAGAGGGTCTCGGTGTTGTCGTCGTCGGGCAAGTACATCGACTTGAGCTCGGGGTAGTGTTCCAGCATGTCCACCTTCGGTTCACGACGGTCGTCGCGGACCAGGGTACCGGCAACGCGGATCCACTTGGAACCGGTCTTGTCCATGGCACAGATTTCCACCTTGCCGTTTTTCTGGATCTGCTTGGAGCAGTCCTTGGACTTGCCCGTCTGGATATAGAGCTTGCCCTCGAAAATGTTGGCGGTGCCAAACGGGCGGACGCGGGGTTGATCATTATCTACCGTCGCCAAAAAGTAGGCGCCGGCATCCTTGAGAAATTTTACGACTTCTTCCATAGTTTTGTTTAGGGGTTAGGGGTTAGGATCTAGGATTTAGGGGGTAGGGTGTGTGGGGCGAAAGATTAGTAATGAGTTTTCAGTTATGAGTTGTGAGTTCTTATAGTCGCGCCTTTGGCGCCAAATTATATACTGAGAACTGAAAACTGACTACTGATAACTCGCAACTATTTCCCGATGGCCTCCTCTTTATAAATTCGTTCCATCTCCTCGCTGAAGCAGCAGAAGATGACTTTCTTGACTCTTTGGGCCGGAAAATTCCGGACCGTTTTCACGGCAATCTTGGTGGCGGCCTCCCAGGGGTAATCTTAAACACCGGTGGAAATGGCGGGGAAGGCAATCGTTTCGCAGCCATTTTCTTCGGCCAGGTCGAGGCAGCTTTTGTAGCAGGATTCCAGCAGTTCAGGTTCGCCGTGCAGGCCATCCCGATAGATAGGCCCCGGAGTATGGATGACGAACTTGGCCGGAAGCTTGAACCCCGGAGTGATTTTCGCCTTGCCCGTCTCGCAACCGTTCAGGGGTATGCACGCCCCCAAAAGTTCCGGACCTGCCGCCCGGTGGATGGCACCGTCCACGCCTCCGCCACCCAAAAGGGAACAGTTCGCCGCATTCACGATGGCATCGACTTGCAGCTTCGTGATGTCGCCCCGGATAATTTCAATCTCGATCATGTTGGACCTCTGAAAGAAAATATATAAAAGTTTTGAGTGGTGAGTTATGAGTTATGAGTTGCGGGTCTTAAATGTTGTCATCCCCGACCTGGTCGGGGTCACCTTCCTGACCCTTCGTGCTATCGGCATCCGCCGGGATGACATTCTGCGGACGTTGGCGATTGCACCAGAATGTAGGGCAATAAGGAAACAATCGCAACATCCTGGGGCTCGGCAATGAAAATACATAAATGTATTTTCACTGCACTCGCCCTGTGCGTGTTGGCGATTGCACCAGAAAGCAAGGCAGTAGGGAAGCAATCGCAACTTGCTGCACCTCGGAAATGTCGATAAATAAATTTATCGCCGTTTCCTCGGTTTGCAAACGTTTCACGTGAAACATTACCCACGGACGGCCAGGGGATACTCCTCGATAGCGGTCTGTTTTTCTCCCAAAGCCTCCCACTCCAGGATGATATTACAGACCGTAGCGTCCCCTTTCTCCAACTTGTAACTGCAAACGTTATCCCCAAGACCATATTCCGTACAGACCAGGGTATCGCCCATAAAACACTCCTGCATGAACCGGACCTTAATGGACTTGATGGTATTGTCAAACCCAAAGGTTTCCGAATGACATGCCACCGCCAAGTTTAAATAAGTCCTATTGTTCACATGACGGTTGAAATCGATGTCGCCCATATTCACCTGATGGGTCAGCGTATGCAGTACATTTCCAGAATCGTTCCATCCGAACTTCTCATGGGGGCCCACAGCCAATTCTTCAATCACATCCATCTTGCCGTCAAGCAGAGCCGTGGAATATGGACGATGACGGTTCTTGTCCATCACCACCCAGCAACTGTTTCCCCTGGCAAAAACCTTTCCGCGATAGCTCATGGTAAAGTCGCAAAAAATCTTGATTCTGGACTTTTCCGAAATCCACAGGTCCACCTGGAAACTTTCGGACCAGAAGGGAAGGTCGCCCTCGAAACGGATATCTATTTCAGAAATAATCCAGTACAAGCCTCTGTCCACGATATCGAAAGCGGCAAGAAACTTGCTCGCCGCATAACGGGCAAAACAATCCTCGAAATAGGCCAAGGCCGACATGGGAACCATCCGGTAGCTCAAATCCATATCGTGGCCAGTCACATAATAACTCTGGGAAAACTTCTGCACCTCAAACCTCCAAAAGTACGACAATCTCAATTTAGAATTATCCCTTCGCACGCTTCTCTTCTTTATTTCTTATAAAAAATGTCTGCCAAAAAAAATCGCCACCTATTATAATATAGTGTTGGGCGTTCCCCCTCGAACCACGGACCACCCCGAAGGAGAGGGGTCGGGCCATACTCGCTTCGCTCCCCGAGCCCCAGCAAAAAAATGTTCAACCACCGGCATGACTTTTGCCGGGTCTCGGCCCTACGGGTCACTGTCCCTAACGCGGAGGTTAGGGGATAGGATTTAGAGGCTAGGATCTAGAGAAGTGTGGAATGTGAGGTTCGGGGGTGGGTCTTAAATGTTGTCATCCTCGCTGTCATTCTGGAGCGCAGCGATAGAATCACGAGGATCCGCTAGAATTTTTAGGGGTTAGGATTTAGGGGATAGGATTTAGGGAAATGTGGAATGCGAGGTTCGGGGCGTGGTCATAAACGTTGTCATCCCCGACATGGTCGGGGATCCGCTAGAAGTTTCAGGGGCTATGGTTTAGCAAGATGTCACCCCGACCCTGTGCCGGGGTCAACTTCTTGACCCTTCGTGCTATCCCGGCATCCGCCGGGATGACATCCGGAAGCTCAGAAATATTTGAATGTGTTGGCGATTGCACCAGAATGTAGGGCAATAGGGAAGCAATCGCAACATCCTGGGGCTCGGAACTATGTAATCGTGAAACCAACATGTTATACGCCCTTGTGCGCGTTGGCGATTGCACCAGAATGTAGGGCAATAAGGAAACAATCGCAACTTGCTGCACCTCGGAACTATGTGATCGTGAAACCAACATGTTATACATGTTGGGACTATGGCTACGCCATAGTCCTACACCCTGCGGTTGGCAAATAAAAAAATGAAATCATTTTTTTCCTTTCCAACCTTGTGCGTGTTTCACGTGAAACATTTTTTATCAACAAAAAATTCACATTTATCAAAAATTTATTCACGGATATTTTTAAAAAATAAGGGTTCAAGGCCCATTTTTCGTTGTGATTGTGATTTAGTAATGCTAAATTGTTGACTAATATAATGTTTCACGTGGAGCAATAGTATATCCCGGCATTGCCGTGGATAACGAATCAGGGTCTTTTGAGTTATAGAAACAACATCGAACAGCAGAACCTTTTGAACCAATTCCTAAGAGAAAATGGTGTTGAATTGCCCGGAGAAACTCTCGGCAAGCTGTACGACTATGCCGACCTGGTGGTAGAAACCAAGCAGTTCGGCAACCTGATTTCGGCGAAGGATTCCGAAAAATTTTTGAGCAGGCACATTGCAGATTCGCTGGTGGCCTATGTATATATAGTAAGGGAATGCAAGGAGATCCCCGCCTTCGCGGGGATGACGAGTCACGTACAAAAAACCACAACCTCGGCCCACCCATACCTCAAAGCGACCGAAGGGAGCGGCCTCATACCTCACACCTATAAATGGGCCGACATGGGAGCCGGAGCAGGCTGTCCGGTTTTCCCCCTTGCCATCGTAATGCCCCAAGTCCAGTTCTATGCCGTAGAACCCCGGAACATGCGTGTGCAGTTCATGCAGATGGCCAAAGAAAAACTGGGCCTCAAGAACCTGACCGTGGTGGGCAAGCGTTTCGAGACTTCTGGCCTAACCGACCTGGATTTTATCAGCTGCCGGGCCCTTTCCACTTTCGAAAACGACTGGGAACGCGCGAGGCCCGCCCTCAAGAAGGGTGGCATGTTCCTCACCCTCAAGAGCTACAACAACGTAGTCCAGCTGGAAAGCGACCCCGCAATTATACTGCACAAATATACACTACCTAACGAAGAACAAGTTTACGCCTTAGTCACTCGAGGTAACGAATGAGTAAAGTGATAGCGATATGCAACCAGAAAGGCGGCGTGGGCAAGACCACTACAGCCGTGAACCTGGCTGCCAGTTTTGCCGCCCTGGAGAAAAAGACTCTCCTTATCGACATGGACCCCCAGGGGAACGCGTCCCAGGGTTTCGGCTACAACGAATCCCAGGAGATGGATATCCACGAGGTGCTGGAACTGGCCGAAAATCCGGACAATGTCACCTACGATAACATCAAGCCCGCCATCATGAACACGAGGCTCGACTTCTTGAAGATCATCACTTCGGGGCCGGACCTTGCCGTCATGGAAATCGAACTGGTGAACGCCATGAGCCGCGAACACCGTCTGGAGCGTGTCATGAAAGTTCTGGACCAGGCCTTCGAATTCATCATCATTGATGCGCCCCCAAGCCTGAACCTGCTCACCATCAACGTGCTCACCGCCGCAAAGAGTGTGCTGATTCCTATCCAGTGCGAATACTACGCCCTCCACGGCGTGACGGAGCTGTTCAACACCATCCGCGAAGTCCAGAAAAACCTGAACGGAAACCTGAAAATCGAAGGGGCGCTCCTCACCATGTTCGCCAACAACAACCTCTCGAAGCAGGTGGCCGACGAAGTTCGCGAAAACCTGGCCGACACCGTTTTCCAGACGGTCATCCCGCGTAACGTGCGCCTCAGCGAGGCACCCTCCCACGGAAAGCCGGTCATCTTGTACGACGTGCGGAGCCCCGGTTCCCAGTCCTACATGAAACTCGCCGAAGAAATCCTGAATAAGGGGAAGTAGTTATGAGTTGTGAGTGATGAGTATTGAGTTATGAGTACGCATTTCACATTCCACACCCCACACTTCCCAAGATCATAACCCCTAAACCACTACAACCTAATACCTAACAATGGGAAAGAAATCTTTTGCACTTGGACGCGGTCTTTCTGACATTCTCAAGGACCATGACGCTAATAAGAATTTTTCTGCCAACGCCCCCCAGGGCGAGTCTTCCAATGGACAGCAGGTCGTAGAAATCCAGCTGGACCTGATCGACCCAAACCCGTTTCAACCCCGCAAGTTTTTCAGCGACGACGAACTTTCAGAACTGGCCGAAACCATCAAGACCCACGGGCTTCTGACTCCCATCAACGTGCGGAGCGTAAACGGCCGCTACCAGATTATCAGCGGTGAACGCCGCACCCGCGCAAGCAGGCTTGCAGGCCTCAAGACCATCAAGGCCCAGGTGTTCAGCGACATTGGCGACAAGGCCATGGCCGAATGGGCTCTTATCGAAAATATCCAGCGCGTGGACCTGAACCCCATCGAGACGGCGCAGTCCTACCAGCAGCTCATCGACAACCACGACTACACTCACGAAGACCTGGCAAAGGCGGTAGGCAAGTCCCGTTCCGCCATCACCAACGCGCTCCGACTGCTGAAACTCCCGGACCAGGTGCAGTACTGGATCCAAGAAGGCAAGCTCTCTTCTGGAGCGGCCCGCGCCCTCTGCAGCGACAAGATTGCCGACGTAGAAGCCCTTGCAAAGAGAATCATCGACGAAGGCCTGAACGTCCGCCAGATCGAGGCAATTTCCAGAGGCGAAGAAATTGACCCGACTAAAGTCGAAAAGCAAGAAAAAGAAAATAATGAAAAGCCTGCAGCAAGTCCTGCGGCTTCTGGAAATCCGCCCAAGCCGAAGCCGGAACTCAGTGCCGACATGAAACAGTTCGAGTCCAAGCTGGAAACCTATTTCGGCACCAAGGTGGCAATCAACCCCAGCGCAGGTTCCGAAACCAAGGGAACCATCGTAATTAACTATTATTCCATGGACGACCTGAACCGTATCCAGCAACTCATGGAAAACGCCTAGGAAACTTATGAAAGGCAAGTACTACACCATACAGATTATCCCGGAAGATTCCGAGAAGGTGAGAAAGTTCAAGGTTCGCACCTGGTGGTTCGCCTTTATCAAGATTTCCCTGGTCGTGATCATCCTCGTGCTGGGACTGTTCATCTACCATCTCGGGAAAATCAACCGCATCGTGGCAAGCTACGAAAAAATGCGGGTGACCAACGCCCAGCTGGTCAAGAAGGACAACAACTACGAAGAAATGTTCTCCCGCCTGGATTCCCTGTGGATTTTGGAAGAACGCATCCAGAACATCTTCGAGACTTTTTTGGAAAACGATTCTGCAAAAATCAACAGCATTATCGACAAGAACAAGTTCGCCCATACGCCCGTCGAAAAAATCCAGGTGGACTACGAAGGTATCCACGGCTGGCAGCCCCTTTCTGAAAAAATCAAGCTGGAACACATCCCCAGTGTTCTGCCCGTGGTTGGAATCGAAAGCAAGAAGTTTTCCGAAGAAGAAAACCATCTTGGCATAGATATTTCGGCACAGGCCGGAAACCCGGTATTCGCATCGGGAGCTGGCAACGTGGTCTTTGCAGGCCAAAAAGATGAACTGGGAAACACCATTGTCATTGACCACCAGAACGGCTACAGGTCGAGCTATTCTCATCTGAAGACGATCAACGTGAGAAAGGGTTATACCGTAAGCAAGGGCGACATTATCGGTACAGTCGGGAGCACCGGCAATACCAGCGGCGCCCACTTGCATTTTGAAATTACAAAAGACGGAATCAACTTGAATCCGTCAGATTTCATAGACTAATAAAATTTTTAATTCATTGGAGAAACAACATGCCAGGTAAAGAACAGGAAATTACCCAGATCAGCAACACCATTACCATCAAGGGCGACATTATCGGCAAGAGCGATGTCCGCGTGGCAGGTGTAGTTAACGGAAGCATCAGCATCGATGGCGAACTCATTATCGAAAAGAGCGGCCACATCGAAGGCGAAATCAAGACCAAGTCTGCTGTGATTGCAGGCTCCATCAAGGGCAATATCGACTGCTCCGAAAAAATGATTCTCGAAAGTTCTTCCCAGTTCGTAGGGAACATCAAGACCAAACAGCTCATTATCCAGGAAGGTGCCATGTTCCAGGGTAACTGCCAGATGGGTATTCCTTCTACACCTGCAGCCCAACCTAAGGAAAAGGCATAATTCCACACCTATATCAGTATTATCTTTTTATTTATATATAGAGATAATTATACTGATACTGTGAATTGTGGAAAGAAATGTTGAAGGGTAGGTACTAGTTTTTAATCCTCAACAAGATACGATATTCACATGGAATATTGAATATGTTGAAGATTGAAAACGAGTCCACTTTTTTCAATGTTGATTACTGTTGAAAGAAAATTTTCAACTTCTGTTGACAGAAAAATCACGAAGGGGCATTAAAAACAGGTGCCAAAAATGATTTTAATCACATTTGAAAAGAATAAGTGGAAAATAGGTGCCAGCGGGGCAAGGTAAAGACTATATTTCTCACTAGATGGGTTGTAAGTTGTTGAAGATAGGGCAGATATCGGATCTCCACATAGGCGAGGACGAAAACCTCGTGCAGGGGATTGATGTGCGTGCCAATTTTCAGAAGGCCCTCCGTTCCAAGTCCATAAAGGATATGGACCTGTTGGTATTGTCTGGTGACCTGGCCAACGAAGACGGGGAGCCCGGCGCTTACCGTTTTGTCTTTGAGCAGGTGAAAGACCTTAAGTTTCCCGTGCTGGTCATTCCTGGCAACCACGACCGTCTTGACACCATGGCCCAGTTTTTTGACCTGCAGGGCAAGATTCACGGCGAAAAATGCTATTTCAAGTACGAAATTGCAGGCCGGACGCTGTTTTTCCTGGATAGCGCCTGCGGGACTGTTTCCAAGGACCAGCTGGACTGGTTAAAAGCGGAAGCCGCCAAGATCCAGGGCGAAATTTTCCTGTTTATGCACCATCCGCCCTGCCTCTGCGGTCACCGGTTCATGGATTCCAAGTATTCCCTCAAGAACAAGGAAGAGGTGCAAGCGGTCTTTGCCGAAATCCAGAATCTGACACATATCTTCTGTGGCCACTACCATTCCCATTTTGAGCTGGACATGGGCCGGCAGAAGGTCCACGTGGCCCCTTCCACCCAGATGCAAATAGATTCCCACGCCCCGAACTTTATCCTCAAGAGTTCCGCTCCCGAGTGGATGACCATAGAAATTGGCGAAAATTTCGTAGAAACGGCAGTTTATTTGCGCTAATGCCTTGAATTTTTATAATTTCTTTCTAAATTTGGTTCAAAATGGCGGTTTAGCTCAGCGGTAGAGCACTGGAATCATAATCCATTGGTCCGGGGTTCAAATCCCTGAACCGCTATTACAAAAAAAAAGAGGCGCGTATGTTGAAAAAAATTCTAGCGATTTTAATTCTGGCTACCGCCTCTTTTTTTGTTGCCTGTAACCAAGAAGAAAAGGTGACTCCCGAAGTCATTCAGGCCAAGGTGGCCGCCGAAAAGTCGGCTCCCATCGTCAAGGTAGATGAATTCCAGTCTCCTAGCAGCCCTGTCATCGATTCTACCAAGGCCAAGCAGTATGTCAAGGCCAGCGCCGCCCTGGTGGAACTGGGCGTTACCTGGTCCGAAAAGATCGACAAGGCCGAAGATTCCGAGAAGGTCCAGATTCTGAATGCCTACAACGTGGCCCGCGACCAGCTTTGCGCCCGCGTGGGTCTTGCCGGCATCGCCGAATTCAACTGGATTACCAAGGTAGCGCTCCCCAACCCGCAGAACGAAGCGGTGTTTAAGGCAGCTGGCTTGAGACAATAAACCGAGTTTCTTTATTGATATTTTTTCCCGGCTTTTGAGTCGGGATTTTTTTTGTCCAATAAATTCCGGCAATGCTTTTCAACAAAATGAATATATTTGTACAAAAGGAATGTCTAGAGGAATTGACAATGGAAAACGTGACGGTCTTTAACCATCCTTTAATCCAGCACAAGATTTCGCTATTGCGCGACAAGAATACGGATACAAATGAATTCCGTCGCCTGGTCGAAGAGATTGCCATGCTTGAGGGTTTCGAGGCTTTGTCGGACCTTCCGCTGGAGGACAGGGAGGTCGAAACCCCGATAGAAAAATGCACTACGCCAGTGCTGGCCGGACGCAAGCTCGTGCTGGCTCCCATCTTGCGTGCTGGACTTGGCATGGTGCCTGGCATGCTTGCGCTGGTGCCGTCTGCCAAGGTAGGGCATATCGGGCTTTTTCGTAACGAGGCAACTCACGAACCCGTGGAATACTACTGCAAATTGCCAGCCGCCATAGACCAGCGAGTCATTGTGGTGGTAGACCCGATGCTTGCCACGGGCGGCTCCGCTGTCGATGCTATCAGCATGATCAAAAAACGTGGCGGCAAAAAAATCAAGTTTGTGTGTATTATTGCCGCTCCCGATGGCCTTAAAAACCTGCACGAGGTGCACCCCGATGTACAGATTTACGTGGGGCACCTGGACCGCTGCCTGAACGAAGACGCCTACATTTGCCCGGGTCTTGGCGACGCCGGCGACAGGGTATTCGGAACAAAATAGTTTTAGATTACTGCATGGTGCCTTTTTCAAGGCTGCGGACGGGAATAAAGCTGGTGCTGCCGTCGGAAGATATGATCATGGCCACGCCGGACATGTAGTTGAGCCACCTTCTTTTTTCATGATAGCGCACGTTGGCGCGACCGTCCGTCACGTAGGCCAGCAGGGGCACTATCAGGTAGTCGTGGGTGCACATGATGTTTATGCGTTTCATGGTGCCCATGTTCTTCTTGATTTCGCTGATGAGTTGTTCACTACGGGTCCCCAGGTCGTAGAAGGCATCGGAGTAGGAGCCTGCGAATGCGTACTTGGAATACACCGCCCAGCCGCCGCCATCGGCGGACTTGGAGTATTCCTCCACTTTTTTGGAGTCCTTTACGTACCAGCCGCCATCCAGAGTGGCGAGCTCCACCAGGTTGTAGTTGGTTTGGCCCTTGCCCTGGGCGATGTTGTCGCAGGTTTCCTGGGTGCGGGTATAGCCGGAATGGGCAAAGTAGAAGTCTTCGGTACCGCCTGCCGCCTTGAATCGCCCGCCCAGTTCCTGGGCGTACTTGACGCCGTTTTCGGTGAGGTGCCCGCTCTTGCCTGTGCTGTTGGTGCGTTCGCTATGGCGGATGATGAACACCGCCTTGTCTGTTGGTTTTAGGCTTTTGAAGACTTCTACGATGTCGGTAAATCCGTCGGCTTCGTCCTTGGTGGCGACGCGCCACTTGCCACCGTCGTAGATATAAGAGATTTCGTGGTTCACTCGGCCTTCGCGGATTTCCTTATCGTAGGCGCCGGGGCCAAAGCCTGCGGTGTCTTTTTCTAGGGCATTTGCCGTGCGCCAGCGGTTTTGGGTAGCGTCGCAAACAAAGCGTACTCTCGAATGGTCCGCATGTTCGTAATCGTTTGCGAAGTATACGCTTTGTCCCTGGTTCACAAAGGTGAGCTTGCCTGCGTTTGAACTGTTGCAGGGGCCAAAACCATAGACCATGGGGAAAAAGTTCTGGATGTATTTTTCAAAGTTTGGTACGGGTCCAAGGTTCCAAGAAGCGACATTGTTGCGGATTTGACTGTATTTGTTGGTGGAGTCGACTCCGACAATCCAGTCGGCTATTTTTATTTTCCAGTTGGGGTCGTTCCAGACGCCGTCGCCCTTGAGGTCTTCGGCGAGGTTGTTGGCGAGGTTCAGCATCTCGCCTTCGTCCCGACCGCCCTGCAGCATGGCCGAAATGGCCAGCAGGGCGGCGCTGTAGTCGCTGTCTTCGAATATGCTTATTTCTTCGGCAGATGTGTTTTCGAGCTTAACGTCGTTGATTCCGAAAGCCTCGAGAACTTCGCGTCTTGCTTGGGCCTTCGCCATGTTGATGTCGATGTGGTTCATCAGCAGCTGGTCCACCCGCGGGATTTCCAAGTGCGTGAGGATGTTCACGTTTGCCTTTGAGGGGTCGCAGGTCCTTGCGGCAAGGGTTACAGGGCTTGCGGAGGTGCCTCCGTTCAGTTCGTTCTTGTAGTAGCCGGTCACCTTGATTTTTACGCAATTGGAATCGGCATGTACATTGCCAAGGTTAAACTGCCCGTTGTTGGAAACAATACAGCCCTCTGCAATCTGACGCATTTCGTGCCCGAAAAAGGAATCTACTTCCTGAACCGTGATGCCGGCGCCCGGAACAAAGGGGCCTTTCTGGGCGAGTCCTGCTATGGGAGAATCGAAACCGGAAGGCGTTGTGGGCATTTGGTTGTTGTAGTTCTGGTCCCAGGGGTTTCCGTAATTCTGTGATGGAGCGGAGTTAGGTTCGTTGCTTGCCGATGAGGTGTTTTCGACAGGGAAAATTTTATCCACGGCCTGTAAAAGCCCGTCATTGCAGGTGATGCTGAAACCGGCACTATCTGCGGCACTATGCCATTCGCCGTTTACGCAGAAATAGGGGAGTGTCTCGTCGCTTACAAAAAAGAAGTGACCTTTGCGCTCTTCGTTACAGTCCGGCAGGTCGCTGGCGTCTTCTACCGTCAAGGAATCAAAAACGGAGGGCTTTTTTTCGTCCAGGTCTGGTATTTTCGAATCGGACGATATAACCTCGCTGTTCTCGTTCCCCTCATTTTCTTCGGCACTGCTCCCGCTAGAGGAACAGCCCGCGAAAAAAAGGGCGAGGGCAAAAATTGCCTTTATTGTGAGCCAGCCGGATTTCATTTGTTACAAAATACATAAAAAGCAGCATAATTCAAGACTATGGCGATACAAAAAAGAGTCCATTGGTCAGTGAACTTTTCTTTTTTTAAATTTTTAGCCGAAAGTGAATGAAAGGGTAAAGCTATGAAAAAAATATTTACAGTCCTCTTGTCTGTGGCCGCCATGGCCCTTGCCGAGAATGTTCAGGTTCTTGAGCCCTCCGGTGCGGAATTTTCTACCGACGCCCCCCAGGTGGTCATGTCCATCTTGCGTTCTGCCGTGGCCCAGACGGGCAACACCCCGGTGGAATCTTCGGCAGATATCCAGATTCGTACCACCCTCAGCACCATGGGCTCTTCCATCGTTGTTGTGGTGGAACAGCTCAAGGACGGAACGGTTGTGGGTTCCGGGCGCCAGAAGACGCCTACCGTCGATGACCTGGATGTGGCTATCGATGATGCCGTAAAGGCGGCCCTTGCAAATCTCGATGCCGGCAGTGCTCCCGAGTCGGCGGCATACGCTCCGGAGGCGGGCTACCAGGACGGTCCGGACGTGGTTTACGTGGTTCCTGTGGAACGCCAGAGCAGCGAAGACCCCAACGACAATTTTGCCCACAAGCGGCCCACCCGTAACTATGTGAGCTACGGCCTTGGTATGGCCATGTGGCACAACTATGATTTTGAAAATGACGATTACGAAGTGGAAATGTCTTGGGAGCAGGCCTTTGTGTTCCACTATGGCCGTATTTTTGAAGTGGTGCCCCATGCGGCCATCACCATCATCAACAACATGAACATTTCTTTTGGTTCTGACTGGGAATGGCACGAAACCTTCTTGATTGGCGGCCGTTACTTTGTGAGCACTGGGAACATTACGCCCTACATTGGACTTGGTGGAGGTCTCGGTATCCAGACCGATGAGCATTATGAAGCAGCCGCCGAAGGATTTGCCATCGGCCTTGCCACCGGCGCCGAGCTTGGCATTATCTTTTTCCGTAATTCTGCAACCCAGTTGGAACTTGGCCTGGCCTGGGACGCCCTTTGGGACGGCTTCGAAAGCTTTGACCGTCGATTCGGTTCCGGCAGTTTCTACGTAGCGATTAACTACTAGTTTTAGGTCACCTCTAAAAATTCATTTTCAAAAATTTGGCTGCAACACATCGCGCAGTTTCGTCACTCAAAGTGGTAAAGACCTCCAGTATTCACCACTTTTCGTTCCTGCCTGCGCTCGGTTTCGCTCAAATTCTTTTTATCAAA